>NZ_JAMPJZ010000072.1:0-28914 GCF_039961835.1 Trichocoleus sp. ST-U1 | reverse complement strand
ATGCCATTGTAGGGGCACGGCATTGCCGTGCCCCTACAGCAACTATTCCCTACTAAGAGGCTGAAAAATGAAGGCTACGTAGGCAGGCTTCGTTCGCGTAGCTACGACTTTAGTCGCCTGACGTTTTTACTTTGACTTCACTGCAACAGCTTTCTTTCTGGCTTCATATCCAACGCCTATTAAGCAGAATAAGAGTAAAGCTAAGGTACTCGAAAACTCTGGGGTTTCAGCACTTGCCTTACTTGCTTTCACTTTATTTGTCTTAGTTTCTACTAAGGTTAGATAAGTTAAGCTATCGAATTTACGCGAAAACTTACCTTGAATAAAAGCTTCAGCAGTTTCTTCGTTGCCTCCAAAAGAAGTCTCTAAAAAAACTTTATTTGGCTTAACGGTTACGTTGGCGCTCTTCTCATAAGCAAGAAAATCACCAGGTTCTAATGTCTTTAGTTTTCCGGCTAAGCTAAAAAAGTCTAAAGGAATCCAAGTCTTCGTATCTTTATTATTTTGGGTGTTATATAACTGAAAATTTACCTCGCCAGACGCACTAGCATATTCAAATTCTGGTTCGTCAATAGAGGTTTTAAGACCTAAAAAAGCTGAAAAATCGAAAGAGAAAGTTTGACCTGCATTTACTAGAAAGTTATAGCCAATCACTCCAGCTACGCTTTTCACCTGTCCAAAATAGCTCTTACCTTCGCCCTCAATTTTACTTAAAGAGAAATTGAAAGCGGAGGTTTTTTTAGGGGAGGGATCGGCTGTAAATTCTGCAAAGGCATCAGCATCGGCAGTCACCTCACTACTGCTTGTAAATATCTCAGTAAAAGCCTCAGTAAAAGCCTCCACCTCAACAGGTGAGTGGCTAAATTTATTCAGTTCTACTGTCGCTTCAGACTTGGCTAGAGTTGCAGCCCAACCAGGCGCAGCAACGAACGCAGAGCTAGCCATCAAAGGCGTTGCGAACAGCAAGAAGCGTAAGCTGGGACGTTGTTTGGTTATCATAAAAACCTTATTTCCTTATGTCACTAAAATTTTGGGTATGAGAATTTTGACCTGCTGAAAGTTGCAGATCGAAGCGATGAACTAACAAAGGAACAATTTCACCTAGACTGTTTTCAATAACAATAAACAGTCTGTTTGTTAAATGGAGGTCTCCATTTAACAAGCCTTTGGGTTACGCTGAAAAGACTGACGAGAAAAGTTTCTATTGCACTTTAGCAAAGAAATACTTAAGGACTTTCACGTAAGTATCATAATCCCAATTCTCTAAAATTAGAGTAAAGCTCCAGTAAATATACTGAAATACTTTTTAAAGATTTGATGAAGTAGGAATGGTCATTCGGATGCTGAACAAAATGAAAAAATTGCCGTTCTATCTATTGGTTCTACAAGGAGTGTTGTTCGGGATAGAGCTACAAGTAACAGCGCAGGCGCTGGTGCCTCTAAAAGCGGTGGAAAGGTTGGGCGGTCGCCAACAGATGCGATCGCTTGAGGCTGCTGTTACCAAGAAGCAGCTATCTGGAAGCCAGAAGTCAGACCGTTTTACTAATAAATTGCAACAGATTCCTCTCGATCGGGGAAGCGCAAATAAGTTGCCTCAAACAAGTGAATGGGTATCAGCGCCAGAAATTCCTGCTTCTGTCACGTCTCCGTATTCTTACGTATGGGTCATCAAAGACAGCCAAAAGCAGCCAGAGCAACAGCCTTTTGCCTGGATGGTCAAAGATGCCAAGAAACAGTATGGGGAGAGCAGTACGGTGCCGCTACAACCAATACTGGGGTTGCTGAAAGATATCAACCAAGTAGCGCCTCTTCAGATGGCTGACGCGGGTAAAGTTACTAAAAAGTCTGGGTTTGATGAAATCGTTAAAAATACGGAGAAGGTGGAAGGGTTGTTTACCCTCTACCGCAACAAGAAGACGGGAAAAATCTACCTGGAAATCAAGCCAGAACAGTTAAATAAAAACTTCCTCGGTACCGTGACGATGGAATCGGGGATTGGAGAACGCGGTATTTACAGCGGAGTTCCCCTGAATGATTTCCTGTTTTATTTTCGTCGCGTGAACGACAACTTACACTTTGTGGTTCGCAATGTTAACTTTCGCACGCGCTCTGGGGAGCCGCAAGAGCGATCGCTCAACCGGGCGTTTAGCGACTCTGTCCTCTACTCGCTGGACATCAAAGCGACTCATTCGCAACGCAAAACCCTGCTTATCGATATGGGGGACTTACTCCTGACCGATTTGCCAGGGTTAACCTCAATGTTAAAAACGTTTTTGGATACTTCCTACCGCCTCGACAGTAGCAAGTCGTATTTCGACACCGCCAAAGCCTTTCCCCTCAATATCGAAATTTCCTCGGTTTATGGTTTCTCATCGACAAGTAGCGAGGACGCAAATTTAGCGACTTTGCCCGATAGCAGGGCACTCAGCCTTAAAGTCCATTACAGTTTATCCCAGCTACCGGAAAACAACGGCTATATTCCGCGTCTTGCCGACGACCGGATTGGCTACTTTATTACTGCTTATAAGGACTTCTCCAACGACAACCGCAGAGAACCTTTTGTTCGTTATATTCATCGCTGGCACTTGGAAAAGCAAGATCCGAAAGCATCCTTGTCACCACCCAAGAAACCAATTGTCTTCTGGATTGAGAATTCTGTCCCGGTTGAGTACCGCGACTCCATCCGCGAAGGCGTTCTGATGTGGAACAAAGCTTTTGAGAAGGCGGGATTTAAGGACGCCATTGAAGTGCGGCAAATGCCGGATAATGCCACCTGGAGTCCCGCAGATGTCCGCTACAACACGATTCGCTGGATCAATTCTTTAGATGGATATTCTGCCAGGGGGCCATCGCGTGTCAATCCGCTGACTGGCGAAATTTTAGACGCCGACATCATTGTAGATGCCAACATGGTGCAATCGATTAAGCAACGATATCGCACCCTTGTCGAGTCAAGCCAGCCGTCGGGAACCGGGTTATTTTCCCAAATTGCGGAGAATCCCAATCTCTGCAACGGATTGGAAAGAGGAAAAACAGAGGGAAATTCTCAATCATCTACCCCTGATTTTTCGCAACTCCTGCAAGACCACGATCTCTGCTATGGCATGAAAGCGGCTACTCAATCGGCGATGGGCGCGATCGCATTATCGCTGGTTCACAATGTCTTGCCTAACAGCAACGAAATGAAAGAATTTGTGCATCAGTATATCCGCCACCTGATTTCCCACGAAATTGGACATACTTTAGGGTTGCGGCACAACTTCCACGGTAGCACGCTGCTAAAGCCAGAAGAATTGAACAACACCGACATCACGCGCATCAAAGGAATGGTGAGTTCGGTGATGGATTACGTTCCCGTCAACTTGGCACCCGAAGGCGTGAAGCAAGGAGAGTATTATCCAGGCGTTGTTGGCCCTTATGACAAATGGGCGATTGAGTACGGTTATAAACCGAGTGGGGCAACGAATTTTGTGGCTGAAAAGCGATTTTTAGAGCAAATTGCCTCCAAATCGCCCGAATCAGAATACGCCTATGCGACGGATGAAGACATCTTGGATCTCGATCCGGGTGCCAGCCTTTGGGATTTGAGTGGCGATGTGCTGCGCTACTCACAGTCGCAGATGGACAACGCCCGGATGATGTGGGGGCGTTTGGATAAGCGTTACCCGTTGCGGGGAGATAGCTATGAAGAAATGCGCGTGTTGTTTAACACGATACTAAGTTACTACTTCAGTAACGCTAATTTGATGAGTCAATACATTGGTGGACAGTCATTTAGCCGCAATCACGCCGGAGATCCCAACGGGCGTTTGCCGTTTAAACCTGTGCCGCTAGAAAAACAGCGCGATGCATTGACAAAAATAGGAAAATATGTGTTTGCCGCAGACGCTTTTGATTTTCCGCCGGAATTACTCAATCAGTTAGCACCGTCGCGCTGGAGACACTGGGGAAATCCGATCCCGATTTTCCGACTGGATTATCCGATTCATGAAAACCTGCTGTTGCAGCAACGTCGCGTATTGCGATCGCTTCTATCCGAAGATCGCCTAAATCGTCTGCGCGACATTGAACTGAAAACGAAACCAGGAGAAGCGCTGACGCTACCAGAACTCTTCGACACCCTGCAAAATAGCATTTGGACAGAGGTACAGCAATCCGATCGCAAACCCGCGAATATTTCCAGCCTCCGCCGTTCCTTGCAACGCGAACATCTAGAAATCATGCTGGGGATGGTGTTGCGGACTGAATCGGTACCGGAAGATGCCCGAACGTTGGCATGGTACGAACTGCAACAACTGCGGAAATCGCTGGATAGTGCATCGAAGCAGAAGAACCTCGACACCTATACCAAAGCCCACCTTCTGGAAACACGCGATCGCATTAACAAAGCCTTAAACGCCCAGTTGGAATCGAAGTGAATCTGCGATCAACGATAAATGGTGCAACGTGAAAGAGAAAACCTAACTCCCTTTTTCCTTCCCTACAAGGGAAAGGGGAAAGAACTCTTTGCCCCTCTCCTTGCAAGAGAGGGGTTGGGGAGAGGTTCACCAAGATGTATTGGGGAAGTCAATCAGACAGTAACGCGCCGCGTCACTGTAAACTTTTTTGTTTTTTTTGACGGATAGTATTTTTGAACACTGGAACGGGAACCTTAAACAGGGAGACGTTGATGCATTTAAAGATGGTGTTGAAGATGACGCTCAACTTTAGCGTGCAACATAGCTCTTTAGATTTTGTTGAAGAGAAATCAAAGGATTTATGTTCTGTTTTTAGTCCCCCTTAGAGGAGGTTTATAAAGTACCTGGTGAAGGGAAATCAAAAAAATACAAATTATTCGTAGCCAAGCAGATTTAGAAAATCCGGAATTTTAAAATTTGGGTGGGTAGGTTTCCTATATGTATCTGGTACAGACCCTCTGCTAAAGCCACGAACAGGCTCTAGAGACGACAATGGCATCTCTATTTTCCAAACCCATCATTGTTCCGACTTGAATTAGTAATCGTCAATCAGTTTAAAGACAAAATGAAAAAATCGCCATTCTACGTGTTTTTCCTTCTGGGACTATTCTTCGCAAATGTTTCTTCAGCTAAAGCAGCTATTACAAACACCCAGAAGCCAGTCGTAACCTCTGAGGTTTTAGCTAAAGATATAAATATAGAAAAATCGGATTTTCAATCCTTCGATGAGACGGTTAAAAACACTCAAAAGCTGGAAGGATTATTTACCCTTTACCGAAACAAACAAACCGGCACAATATATTTAGAAATTAAACCAGAACAGCTCAATAAAAACTACCTTGCCACCATTACCTTAGACTCCGGGATTGGCGAACGCGGTCTTTACAGTGGAATGCCGCTGCAAGATATGCTTTTCTACTTTCGCCGGGTCAACAACAATTTGCACTTTGCCGTCCGCAACGTGAACTTCCGTACCAGTCCCGGCAATCCAGAAAAGCGATCGCTAGAACGAGCCTTTTCTGACTCCGTTCTCAGTTCCCTGAAAATTATCAGCATTCATCCGCAACGCCAAACCATTCTCGTCGATCTGGGGAACCTGCTACTAAGCGATTTACCTGGATTAAGTTCGTATTTAAAAACTGCTTTGGAGGTTCCCTACCAGCTAGAAGAAGACAAAACCTACTTCGGTGCTGCCAAAGCTTTCCCCCTGAACATGGAGATTGAGTCGATTTACGGGTTCTCCAACCCTAGTGGAGAGACCGGGGTTTACCTGCCGACGCTGCCTGACAGTCGCGCCCTTTCCCTGAAGGTACATTACAGTATCTCCCAGCTACCGGAAAACAACGGCTATATTCCGCGTCTTGCCGACGAACGGGTTGGCTACTTCACGACGGTTTACAAGGATTTTTCCAGTAAGAGTGGCAAAGATCCGTTTGTGCGCTACATCCAGCGCTGGAATCTAGAAAAGCAAGATCCCGCAGCTTCCCTGTCGCCACCCAAAAAACCAATTGTCTTCTGGATTGAAAATACTGTCCCGGTTGAGTACCGCGACGCTATCCGCGAGGGCGTTTTGATGTGGAACGCCGCGTTTGAGAAGGCGGGATTCAAGGATGCGATCGCAGTGCAGCAGATGCCAGAAAATGCGACTTGGGACCCGGCTGATGTGCGCTACAACACGATTCGCTGGTTCAATTCTTTGGATGCCGCATTTGCATTAGGGCCGTCGCGGGTTAACCCGTTGACTGGGGAAATCTTGGATGCTGACATTATCGTGGACGCTGACTTTGTGAATTCGTTCAAGCAGGAATATCGCCACTTGATCGAACCGAACCAGAAGGGGAACAGCAGTATTTGTAACCGTGGCTTCTTGCCTTCTCACTCGTCTAAACAAGGTGCAGCGCGGGGTGGTGCCAACAGACAGGTAAAACCTTCGTTATTAGAGCATGATGGTCACAACGATCGATGCAAGGGAATGCAATTTGCCAATCAGATGGCAGTTGGGTCGCTGTCGCTGTCACTATTGCAGAATGTCAGTCCCAGAAGCGATCGCATGAAAGAGTATATTCATCAATTTGTGCGATTGCTCATTGCTCACGAAGTTGGACACACTCTAGGCTTAAGACACAACTTCCGTGGCAGTACTCTCCTAACACCAGAGGAATTGAACAACACCGACATCACCCGCGCGAAGGGGATGGTGAGTTCCGTCATGGACTATCTGCCACCCAACTTGGCACCCCAAGGCGTCAAGCAAGGAGATTACTATACCAGCAAGGTGGGCGCTTATGACGAGTGGGCGATTGAGTATGGCTACAAACCCAGCGGTGGGGTAGTTCCCATCGCCGAACAGCGGTTTCTTGATGAGATTGCCAAGAAATCGAGTCAGCCGGAATTGGCTTATGCCTCCGATGAGGACAGCTTTGACCTCGATCCCACCGTGAACCAATATGACCTGAGTGGCGATCCGCTGGGCTATGCGCGATCGCAACTGGATATCGACCGCCAGCTATGGGATCGTCTCAATAAAGGGTATCCCGGCACCGGCGAAAGTTACAGCGAAGTCAGCGATCGCTTTAACACCGCGTTTATGCACTATTTGCAAAACGTGTTCTTGATTACTAAATATATTGGTGGACAATCGTTTTACCGGGATCGCCCCGGAAACCGCAACGGACGCTTACCCTTTGAACCTGTGCCAGTCGCCAAGCAGCGAGAAGCCTTGGCAGCATTGCAAAAGTATGTCTTTGCGGAAGACGCTTTTAATTTCCCGCCGGATCTACTCAATAAGTTAGCACCCTCGCGCTGGATGGATTGGAGCAATAATATTGCAATTAATCGCCTTGATTTTCCGGTTCACGACAGCATCTTCTTCCCGCAAAGCATTGTTTTGAGAGAAGTGCTATCGGGCGATCGCCTCAACCGTCTGCGCGACTTGGAACTGAAGAGTCAGCCAAATCAAGCGCTGACGCTACCAGAACTATTTAATACCTTGCACAGTGACCTTTGGAGTGAGTTGCAGCCAGCAGATAGCAAGTCGGTGAAGATATCCAGCTTTCGTCGGGCTTTGCAGCGAGAACATTTGCAAATACTAATCGGCATGGTATTGCGGACTGAGGACGTGCCAGAAGACGCCCGAACGCTTGCCTGGTCGAAATTGCGCCAATTGCGCGAAGACATCAACGGTAGCCTCAGGCACCGGAGTGGGAACTTAGATGAATATACCAAAGCCCACCTGCAAGAAACACGCGACCGCATCTCTAAAGCCTTAGATGCTCAGATGCAATCAAATTAAAGTCACAGGTCAAGAGTCATTTAACTAATGATTCCTGACCTGTGACAAATAATCATTAGTCATTAGTCTGTTGCAATAACTAAGGACTAAGGACTAAGGACTAACTATTTTTTGATGCTCCTGGAATCGCAATATCTATCGACGTAACATTGGGAGTGATGCTGGTTAGAGGCGGCTGAATTGCAGCAGCATTTCCAACCACCAGCGTAACAATGTTATTTGGCTGGAGATATTTTTCAGCAACCCGTTGAATATCCTCAATCGTGGTTGCTTCCACGTCGCGCTGGTAACGAAAGATAAAATCCTTCGGGTAGCCGTAATATTCATATCGCATCAATCGCGACAGAGTTTGGCTGGGATCTTGGAACTTAAAAACAAAAGAATTGAGTTCCGATTCCTTGGCGTAGGAAAGTTCTGCTGGCGTCACCGAAGTTGTGCGAATGCGCTCGATTTCCGATAAAACGCCCTTAATGAAGGGCACAGTCGCATCAGAGCGAGTCTGTCCCCCAGCAAGGAATACGCCTGGGTAGTCATATTGAGCGCCCCAATAACCGTACACCGTGTAAGCAAGACCTTGGCGCGATCGCACTTCGTTAAACAACCGTCCGCCAAAACCGTTTAACACTCCATTTAATACTGACAGAGCCGCATAGTCAGGACTGTTCAATTGACCGCCCAGATGACCCATGACAATATTACTCTGGGTTAGCTGCGGCTGATTTACCAGAAACACGCCTCCCCGCTTTGCCTGTTCCGCCCCTGGTATCGGTGGAGTTTGCGCTGTGCCTTTTGGCTTCCAGTTCCCAAACTTTTCCTGGATCATCTGACGCATCGCCTTACTGTCAAAATCCCCCACGATGCCCAGAATCATATTCTTCGGATGAAAATATTTCTGGTAGAAACTGATTAAGTCATCGCGAGAAATGTTGTCTAACGTTGCATATTCTACGGTGCGAGCATAGGGGCTATTGTTGCCGTAGACTAATTTCTCAAATTCGCGGGAAGCAATGTCACCCGGATCGTCATTCCGCCGCGCAATTTCACCGCGCTGTTGCGTCTTGGCTAAATCTAGCTTTTCCTGTGCAAAAATCGGCTCTTGGATTACCTCAGCAAACAAACTAAATACGTCCTTCAAGTCTTCAGAGAGCGTCGTAAAGTCAGCACTACCCGTAGTGCTAACAATACTGCTCTCTACCGAAGCGGCGCGCTGTTCCAGCAATTGGTTCAGTTCATTGCTGGAGTGCTTCGCAGTTCCACCAGTCCGCAGGACTTCCCCAACCAACGTAGCCAAACCTACCTCGTTTTCTGGTTCCAGACGAGCGCCGGTGCGAATCATTGCCGTGCCACTCACGAGGGGAAGTTCGCGATCTTCCATCAGATACACAATCATCCCATTGTCCATCTGATAGCGCGTGTACGGGGGTACCTGAATTTCCGGCAATGGCGGAAACTTCAACTCCGTATAATGCCGCGCTGTATCCGCTACCGCTGGCATCAAAAATGTCAAAAGTATCAATGAGAAAGTCAAAAGAAACAGAAAATAATTTTTCTTTTGTTTCCCTTTGCCCTTCTTCCTCGAATTCTGCCCAAACCACTGCATACTCATTCCTCGTCCTTCTTCCTCTTCCTCGCAGTCCTCAGTCCTCAGTCCTCAGTCCTCAGTCCTCTTTCCTCAGCCCTCTTTCGGCAGAATTCGCCCAATTGTCCGGTTTTGTGGCTGGAAAGTTTCTTTCGCCACTCGCTGAATCTCTGCGGGTGTCACGGTAGCGATCGCATCTAGTTGCTTAAACAGGTTCCGCCACGATCCGGTTTTCACTTCATAGTCCACCAGCGACATCGCCATGCCCATATTGGAATCGAGCGATCGCAATAAATCAGCTCTTGCTTGAGTCTTCACCCGATCCAAATCCATCGCCGCTACGGGTTCCGTCTTCAGCCGCTCAATTTCCTTGCTCAAAGACGCCGCCACTTCATCCACTGTATGACCGGGAGCTGTTAGCGCGTAGAACAGCATCAAATTTGGATACTTATCTCCCGGAAAGCCACTAAAACCTTCCGCATTCAGAGCGACTTGCTGCTCTTCTACTAAAGACTTGTAGAGGCGAGAAGTCCGACCATCGCTCAACAATCGACCGATCAGTTCATAAATTGCATGATCCGGATGATTCATCGCTGGGCGGTGATAGCCTTCTAGATACCAAGGTTGGGATTGCAGGCGCAAGGTGACATCCTGCGCTTGAGTTTGCTTGGGTTCCGTCGGTAATTGTTCCTGCGTCGCAGGTCTGGCTTTGTAACGTCCAAAATAAACTTGAGCCAGCCGTTTCACTTCCGCTGGGTTAACATCCCCAACGACCGCAATAGTTAACTTGCTGGGGACGTAGTGCGTGTCAAAAAACTCCTGCACATTTTCGCGGGTAAGATTGCGGATGTCCTGGTCGTAGCCAATCACTGGACGCTTATAGGGATGCACTTTGAAAGCCGCATCGAGAAAAGCCTCAATCATTTGACCGATGGGCGAGTTATCAGTTCGCAACCGTCGCTCTTCCAGGATGACTTCTTTCTCTTTATAAAATTCTCGAAACACTGGGTCTAAAAACCGCTCTGACTCCAGCGACATCCACAGCTCTAACTTGTTAGAAGGAAAGCTGTAGAAATAGACCGTGGAATCTGTAGAGGTTGCTGCGTTTAGACCGACGCCGCCCGCTTGCTCGACAATCTGACCCAGTTCATTTTGCTTGACATATTTCGCTGCTTCGACTTCAACTTTGTTAAATTCTGCCTGCAACCTTGTCACTTCTGCCGATTTCTTTGCCGCTTTTGCGGCCTCAATTTGTTCGGCTAACTGGTCTAAGCGGTCTAAAAGTGGCTTTTCTGCCTTGTAGTCCTGCGTGCCAATGCGGGTGGTTCCCTTAAAAGCTAAATGCTCTAGAAAGTGAGCAACGCCTGTTTGACCATTGGGTTCGTTGGCACCGCCCACATCGGCATAGGTGTAAAACGACACAACTGGCGCTTGGTGCCGTTCCAATACAATAAACTTGAGACCATTCTCTAAGCGAAACTCTGTCACCCGCTGAATCACCCGGTCTAAATAGGGCTGAATCGATTGGGTTGTGGCAGTCCCATCCGCCTTTTCAAGCGTCTGGGTACGAGCTAACGCCACATTTGGCTGCATACCCCACCCCAGCAGCAGCGCGAGCAGAAAAGCCAGAATGCTTTGCCACTGACGCTGTCTTGACGGTTGAGGGCTGGGGTTCAAACTTTCCCGTAACGGTTGTGCTGTCGTTGGGATTGACACACACAGGAATCGACAAAACTGACTCATACAATACTAAAGATTAAGCAGCGCTAATTCCAAGATATTGACTCTAACGTGGATTGTGTGGTGTTAACAATCTGTGAAGGTTTGGGTGATTGATTACTCGCCTATAGCACAATTGCATTAGGGTGTTAGTGGTAATCCATCCATTTATTTCTTAATATGGGAATTTTTAACCGGAAAACGGTAGGAGCAACTAAGCAAGTTGCTCATACTGAAGACGATACTCACACCCGAATTTTACAGGCAGCACAGCGGTTATTTGCCCGCCAGGGATATGAGGGGACAACAACCCGCGATCTTGCCGCAACAGCGGGGGTTGCAGAAGGAACGTTGTTTCGTCATTTTCCGAACAAAAAGGCGATCTTGATTGAGGTGGCGACGCAAGGCTGGGTAGAAATTCTCACAGATTTATTAACGGAATTGAGTGAAATGGGCAGCTATAAAGCTGTGGCTCAGGTGATGCATCGGCGGATGATGAATCTACGTGAAAATGCGGATATGCTGCGGGTTTGTTTTACAGAAGCGCAGTTTCATCCAGAGTTGCGCGATCGCATCCAAGCTGAAGTAATTGTCAAAATGACGGATGTGGCAGAAGCTTTCTTTCAAACTGCAATGGATAGAGGCACCTATCGCCGCATGAATCCGAGAATTGTCGCCCAAGTTTTCTTAGGGATGTTCACAATTGCCGGTTTTAGTCACGACACCCTATTGGGAGAAAATGCTTCCCCGAAAGCAATGCAAGAAATGGCAGAAGGGTTGGCTGATATTTTCCTCAATGGTGTTTTGGCGAAATAAAGAAATTAAGATTAGCTCCGACAATTAGAATTTGCATTAATCCGAGCATTTAGAATTTGCATTAGCTCCGGCGATTAGAAATCGCGTCTACACAGACGAAACCCGCCTTCGCGGGTTTAAAACAACGCCCAAGCGATTTCCTGTTCGCCCAGTGTCTTAAACTGATGCAAGTGCGCGACAATCGCTAAACCAATAATGAACGCTGAAGAACTTCTAGAAAAATACGCAGCAGGAGAACGGAGATTTCATTCTGCACAACTGAGTGGGGTAAATCTCAAAGAAGCAGACCTGAGTGAGATAGACCTATATCGAGCAAATTTGACTGGAGCTGACTTGAGTGAAACAACTCTAACCAAGGCTAGTCTGTGGGAAGCAAACCTGAGTAGGGCATCCCTGATAGGTGCAAACTTGAAAGGTGTGCAAGGAAATTCACTTAATCTAAGTTGGGCAGACCTCAGCGGTGCTGACTTGAGTGGTGCTGACTTAAATAACGCAAATCTTACAGGGGCAGATTTGGCTGGAGCAAACTTAACTCAGGCAAACCTAAGTAATGTAAACTTGCAAAATGCAAATCTCCAGGGAGCTAAACTCCGGGGAGTAAGTCTGGATAAACGCGATTTGTCAGGCTTGAATCTCGCTGATGTGGATTTGGCTGGAGTATCCCTGGGAGAGGCAAACCTTAGAGAAACCTGTTTGCGAGGAGCAAATCTAGAGAGAGCAACACTCCAAAAAGCAAATTTGATAAAGACTAACCTGGATGGAGCCAACTTAAAGAAGGCAATCTTAACTGATGCCAACATTTACGGAGCGAACATCCAGAATGTGGACTTTAATGGTGCGATAATGCCCGATGGAGAACGCTACAAGCCTGAAGCCTCCAATTCACAACCCCGCAAACAAGACGCATCGTTACCAACACAAATATCAATGACACGCAAAGTAATTCGCACTGAGAACGCACCAGCACCAGTCGGGCCGTATAATCAAGCGATCGCTGCCAGCGGTCAGATGATCTTCGTCGCTGGTCAAATTGCCATTGATCCTAGAATCGGTGATATTGTCTACACCGACGATGTAGCCAAGCAAACAGAACAGGTAATGGCTCATCTTGAAGCGATTCTCTCTGCTGCTGGGGCTAAATTTGAAAATGTGGTGAAAACCACCGTTTTTCTCAAAGATATGAATGATTTTGCTGCGGTTAACGCAGTTTATGCTAAATATTTTGACGCAGAGACCGCTCCCGCCCGTGCCTGCGTGGAAGTATCCCGTCTACCCAAGGATGTGCTGGTAGAAATTGACTGCATTGCGGTAATTTAAGACCGATAACGCCAAGCGCGATCGCATTGTAGGTTAGAACTCGCTACTCTAACCTACGCCTGTATAGCCTGCAAGCGATTGATAGAAGAGTTCGCCTACAAAGCACTACCAGCGATCGCCTATGATAATAGTTATCATTATTAAAAATATCTTGGCATTCTGAGAACTTGCCATGTCATCGCAGACACTGCGCCGCATGGTGTGAATCTATGTCTGCATCGCTCAATTAACACCGAAAGAGTAATGAACAATCTTACAGCACCCAAACAAAACCTGATTTCGGATATTCCTAAACGGGGAATGCCAGTCACGATCGTTACAGGCTTTTTAGGCAGTGGTAAAACAACGCTGCTTAACCATATTTTGCATAATTGTCAAGACTTAAAAGTAGCAGTTTTAGTTAATGAATTTGGCGATATTAATATCGATAGCCAGCTATTGATTTCCGTCGATCGAAACATGATCGAACTCACTAATGGCTGTATTTGTTGCACCATCAACGATGGATTGCTCGATGCAGTTTATCGGGTGCTGGAACGGAGCGATCGCATTGATTACTTAATTGTCGAAACAACCGGAATTGCCGATCCATTGCCCATTGCCTTGACCTTCATTAGTACAGATTTGCGCGATCTAACTCGGCTCGATTCTATCTTGACTTTGGTGGATGTGGAAACGTTTACACCGGAGCATTTTGAAAGTGATGCCGCCCTCAATCAGATTTCCTATGGTGACATCATTCTGCTGAACAAAACCGATTTGGTTCCAGAAGCCCAAGTCAAGGAGTTGGAAGACTACATTCGCGCCATGAAAGTAGGCGCAAGAGTTTTGCGAACCTCCTACGGACAAGTTCCTCTGCCACTAATTTTAGATGTGGGAGTTTCCCAAGCGGAATCTTATCCAGCTAAAGAGGAATCTAGCCATCATCACCATCACGATCACCATCATGATCATCATCACGATCATTCCCACCACTTAGAAAATGATGGTTTCATGTCATTTTCTTTTCAAAGCGATCGCCCTCTCCTCTTAGAGAAATTTCAACAATTTCTAACCAAACAACTTCCCGAAGACGTTTTTCGCGCCAAAGGTTTACTCTGGTTTAAGGAAAGTAGTTTACGCCACATCTTTCAACTGTGCGGTAAACGGGTTGAGATGAAAACTGACAAGTGGATTTCTCAAAAGAGCAATCAACTGGTATTTATTGGGCGTAACTTGAATGAAGCCCAAATTCAACAGCACTTAAAAGATTGCCTAGAGTAAATAAAATAGGGATTGTGTCTTATGGCAACTTCAACAATTTCTGCACCTAGTACTGTCGGAATTGGCGGAACCGTTCAGGAATATCTCTGGGCTTGGGAAGGACAAGAATTACCCATAGTTTATGAAACTCTAGGCAAAGGAGCTCCTATATTACTTCTGCCAGCTTTCAGCACCGTTTCTACACGCGCGGAAATGCGCGGACTGGCAGAGTTATTATCATCTCAGTTTCAAGCCGTTGCTCTCGATTGGCCTGGATTTGGGCGATCGCCTCGTCTACCCTTGAACTACCAACCCGCCCTATATCACCAATTTCTGCAAGATTTTGTCAAAAATGTTTTTGATACTCCAATAGCCATCATTGCTGCTGGACACGCTGCTGGTTATGCGATGCAACTAGCGCAACAACAACCGCCCCTTTTGTCGCGGATTGTTCTAGCGGCTCCCACTTGGCGCGGGCCATTTCCGACGATGATGGGTAAAAAGCAAGGGTGGTTTGGAACGCTGAGAAATGTAGTGCGATCGCCCATTTTAGGACAAGCTCTCTACAAGCTAAACACCACGGAGTCCTTCATTAGTTTGATGTATCGTCGCCATGTCTACGTTGAACCTGGCTCGCTGAGTCCCTCCCGACTCGAACAAAAGTTGCAGACAGCACATCAGCCAGGAGCGCGTTTTGCTCCCGCCGCTTTCGTCACCGGAGGTTTAGATCCGGTTAATCATAGAGACGATTTTCTCGCCTGGTTTCAGCCTTTACCGTTACCCGTGATGGTAGTCATTGGCGAACAAGCACCGCCGAAATCAAAGGAAGAAATGGAAGCAATGGCGAATGTCTCAGGAGTGCAGACAGTCAGGCTTCCCGGTTCGTTGGGATTACATGAAGAGTACGCAGATGCTGTAGGCGCTGCTATCTTGCCATTTTTGATGGGTGAGGGTGGGTGAGTGCGATCGCATTTACTTTGTCCTCAAGCCAAGCCAAGCTAACACAGCTAAGGATTTGGTTGCCGTTAAGCAAAACTTAGCGGGCAATTAATTGGCTATAATGCCATCAAAAACTGTCAGCTTTTGAATTATGAACAGAATTGCTCTTGCTTTGCTTACTTGTCCGATAATTTTGGCATCAATGCTCCTGCTAGCGAATACAGCACAAGCCGCTGAAGCTTCAAATATGATGCTGTCTGCACCAACTGCACAAGTTATTGTCGTGCAAGATCAACAAGTGCCTGCATCTGTGCAACCGAGTAATCCTATCAAAGACCATCTAGGGTGCAGTTGCGCTGCTTGCACTAAGGCTCTAAGTCAAATGCAAGGTCACTTTACGCTTTAGCCAAGATGGACGGCGATGCCAAAAAAGCGATCGCGCTTTCTTGAGTTGAAGAATTTCCTTCTCTTTACCCACTATGCCCGTCTTCAGGCGGTGATGGTGGGTTTTTGCTTAATCCACGTAACTTTTAGGCGATCGCTCTTGCCACGCTACTCGCGCTAAAATTACTATCCATTTAGTAATATTTAAAATCTCTATCAACTGTCAGCTTCAAGCTAACAATTCATCTAGCGCTACACTAAATCCTCTGAGTACAAGTTGCGTACTCACTACATCACCAGTATTAAACCCTAATGTCTGACTTTGAGTAATTAACAATACCCGACGACTCTCAGGAAATACTAGCCAGACTTCCGAACAACCCGACTCTAAATACTCGCTTGCTTTGGCAAACAAATCCTCGGCTGAATCCGTTGGAGAAGCGATTTCAGCAATTAGCGGTGGACTTTGTGGCAACCCTCCTGCCTCACCAAACTGCGCTACCAATTCCGCTGTGAGGTAGGATACATCAGGACGACGTCCCTGCCTTAAAGTCCGACAGGGGAGTTCTACAGCAACCTCCCCTCCTTGTCCAGATTGGGTAATGAAATTTTTCCAGCCCCAAGCTAACCTAGTCTGAACTATACTATGTTTTACCGTTATTCCCGTTTTCTCCACAAGTTTTCCATCCACCCACTCCATGTGTTCGGGGGGGTTAGTGATAAAGTCTTCTAGAGAGAATCTTTCGGTTACAGTAGCGATCGCCATAGTTATCTACTCGCTTTGGTCAGGTACTAATATTATGGCAGGCTGCACATAGACGATACCCCCAACTTCCTGATAAAAAGAAGTTGGGGGTATGTATTATCTATAAATTACGAAAAATTATTAACGAACCCTAGCCGTTTCGCACTCCAAACGAGGTGCAATTAGCTCTTCAGATACCATCTCATCTGGAAAATGTTTATCTATAATTTCAGGGATTTCTGTAGCGTTAATCCGAGTGTAGCGGGTTTTATCCGGCATAACGATATTTGGCCCTGATTTGCAACGCTTCATGCAGCCAGTTCCTTTAATCGTAACCTGGTCGTCCAAGCCGCGATCGCGCAAACCTTCTTCTAAAGCCTGACAAACTTTATTAGCACCCAACTTGCAACAATCGGACTTTTTACACACCAAAATTGTCGCTTTGACGCCGGAAGGTAGAGGTAATTTTTTAGCAGATCGAGGCAATTCCTGAATTTCCTCAACTTGTGTAACTTCCTGCAATTGGCTGGGAGGAACACCGGGTTTAACCAGATAAGCTTTTTGTTTGACTTCTCCACTTTTTAACTTAAGCTTGGTTTCGCCAAAAACCTCAACCCAAGTACCGGGTGTCACTCCTGAGCGAAATAGGGAAATCCGAGCTTCTTTGGCAAGCTTGATCTGACATTCACCTTCTGAAGTTGCAAGTCTTAAGTATTTGATTTTATAGCCATCTTCAATGACAAAACCGAGTAACCATCCCTCAAGGCGGAATTCTGAGTTGTTTTGTTTAAATTTACTCATGCTTTTTTACAACCTCTTTTAACTTTCTTTTGGATCGTTACTCGTCTGCCAGCAGCGTTCCAGATGGCTCACTAACTCGCCGCGCGATGCCGTTAACTGCCTAACAACACTCCACAGCTGAATCGCTGCTGTCGTGTTGTAGACCTCAACCAGCAAGGGCTGGTCAACCGCACACCCACAGGAAATTCCTAACTCTCGCAAGCGGTAATAAACTTGCCACCGATCTGCTCGATTCACCTCAACAACCTTGCCGGTTTCTGGTTGTGGCTCAATTGGCTCTATTGGATTCATTCGTTCCCACAGACGCGAAAAATTAGCATTGTCTATAACTTCCCTGGACTCGCTAGCCTTTCCGAAAATTCCCTGACGTAGGGAATTTTTACAATTTCACCCTAGTTAATACATATACCTCAAACGACAACAATTCTCAACTAGCTTAACTGAAAATTTAATTGCTTGCGAGAAATAGGCAAGGATACAACTGAGGAACTAGCGCTTGCTGCGGATCGGGTCAAACTGGCTCAGACTATAGTGAGACACCAAAATTGGGTTAGCGTGATACACTTACTGCATTAGCAACAACCGTTGCTTATTGAGAGGAGAATACAACGATGTCCGAAACTCAGAGTGTATTGCGCTCCTTCGGTCAGGTTTATGACAATCCGGTGTTGCTGGATCGCAGTATCACCACGCCGGTTTGTGAGGGCTTCAACATTGCTCTAGCGAGTTTTCAGGCGCTGTACTTGCAATATCAAAAGCATCACTTTGTGGTCGAAGGTTCAGAATTTTATATGCTGCACGAGTTCTTCAGCGAAAGCTACGAACAGGTGCAGGGACACGTTCATGATATTGGCGAACGGTTGGATGGACTGGGTGGCGTTCCAGTAGCTGGCTTTGCCAAGTTAGCAGAACTGTGCTGCTTCACGCCAGAAGATGAAGGGGTATTTTCTTGCCGCCAGATGGTGGAACACGACTTAGCCGCCGAGCAAGCGATGATTCAGCTAATCCGGCGTCAGGCAGGACAAGCAGAAAGCTTGGGCGATCGCGCAACCCGTTATCTGTACGAAACAATCTTGCTGAAAACCGAAGAACGGGCTTATCATCTGGCTCACTTCCTCGCTAAAGACAGCTTGACCTTGGGTTTTGTCCAGACTACGAATAATTAGTATCTGCCTCTTGAATTCCGTTGAGGTAAGCTAGATGTAGCCTCGATATGCAGGCTGCTAAAATTTTCAGTACCTAACCTGTGGTTCTTTAAGACAGAGAGTAACACTAACTGAGCAGAGGGAAGATATCTTCTCTCTGCTTGTTTATTATGAAGTTGTAAAAGTTCTGATTTAAGTTGTAAAGAAAAACCCAGAGATTAATTTTAAGCTTGTTGAAATTAGTTGTCAACTAACCTAAAAGGCAGATTTCTTGGCTTCCCTACATCATGGGAATGAGAACCGAAGAGTTCAGAATGGAAGGGCGGATTTGACGCGATCGCGGTAGAGACGCGATAACCTGGTCTCTAACATCGATAGCCTCGATCAAACTGCCCGGTCAATGGGAGCTGGTTGTACCAAGAAGACACTTGCCAGTTGACACAAAAGAAGTTGCAAAAACCTTTCCTCATCAAATCTTGGGCAAATTGGCAAAAACCACTACCAAGCACAGGGAAGAAAGCCTTTAAAATAATCTGGACTTAAAACAGTCACGCTAGGACAAACAACTATGCCCCGCCGCCAGGACATCCACAAAATTCTGTTACTAGGCTCTGGTCCAATTGTGATTGGACAAGCCTGCGAGTTTGACTATTCAGGCACTCAAGCCTGTAAGGCGCTCCGGGAGGAAGGATATGAAGTCGTGCTGGTGAACTCGAATCCAGCCAGCATTATGACCGACCCGGAAACGGCCGATCGCACCTATATTGAACCGTTGACACCAGAAATCGTAGAAAAGGTAATCGCCAAAGAACAACCTGATGCGCTGCTGCCCACAATGGGAGGTCAGACAGCTCTAAATATAGCCGTCACCCTTGCGAAAAATGGAGTACTGGAAAAGTACGGGGTCGAGTTAATTGGAGCCAAGCTACCGGCAATCGAGAAAGCCGAAGACCGGCTGCTGTTTAAGGAAGCGATGGCGAAAATTGGGGTAAGCGTGTGCCCATCGGGGATTGCTAGCACCCTCGACGAAGCGAAGGCGATCGCGTCCCAAATTGGCAGCTATCCCTTGATTATCCGCCCTGCTTATACCCTAGGCGGCACCGGCGGCGGCATTTCTTACAACCAGGAAGAATTTGAAGAAATGGCTCAGGGCGGTTTGGATGCCAGCCCAGTGTCGCAAATTCTCATCGAACAGTCGCTGCTGGGTTGGAAAGAGTACGAACTAGAAGTCATGCGCGATTTGGCAGATAACGTCGTGATTATCTGCTCGATTGAGAACCTTGACCCGATGGGCATCCACACCGGGGACTCAATTACCGTAGCACCCGCGCAAACCCTCACCGATAAGGAATACCAGCGGTTGCGGGATGCGTCGATTAAAATTATCCGCGAGATTGGGGTAGAAACCGGCGGCTCGAATATTCAGTTTGCAGTTAATCCTCTGACTGGCGACCTGATTGTCATTGAGATGAACCCCCGCGTTTCTCGCAGTTCTGCCCTGGCTTCTAAAGCGACCGGGTTCCCAATTGCGAAGATAGCGGCAAAGTTGGCGGTAGGCTATACCCTCGACGAAATTCCCAACGATATCACCAAGAAAACCCCGGCGTCCTTTGAACCGACCATTGACTATGTGGTGACGAAAATACCCCGATTTGCCTTCGAGAAATTTCCGGGTTCTCAGGCAATCCTGACGACGCAGATGAAGTCGGTGGGAGAAGTGATGGCGATGGGGCGGACGTTCTGCGAGTCGTTCCAGAAAGCATTAAGAGGCTTGGAAACGGGTCGCGCGGGTTGGGGATGCGACAAGAACGAGAAATTGCCGAGTTTGGAACAAATTCGTTCGGGACTGCGGACGCCTCATCCAGAGAGAATTTTCACCGTTCGTCATGCCATGTTGATGGGGATGACGGTAGAAGAAGTCTATGAACTGACGGGAATCGATCCGTGGTTTCTAGATAAGATGCAACAACTGTTGGAAACCGAGAAGTTCTTGAAGCGAAGTAAGCTGAAAGACCTGACAAAAGAAAAGTTGTGGGACATCAAGCAGGAAGGTTTTAGCGATCGCCAGATCGCCTACGCTACTAAAACGACCGAAGATGAAGTCCGCGACTACCGCAAGCAGTTGGGCGTCGTCCCCGTCTACAAAACCGTGGATACTTGTGCGGCGGAATTTGAGGCACTGACTCCTTATTACTACTCAACTTACGAGGAAGAATCGGAGGTATTGCCTTCAGATAACCGCAAGGTCATGATTTTAGGGGGTGGCCCGAACCGGATTGGACAGGGGATTGAGTTTGACTACTGTTGCTGTCATGCAGCTTATGCTCTCTCCAAGCAAGGGTTTGAGACGATTATGGTCAATTCAAACCCGGAGACCGTTTCCACCGATTATGATACGAGCGATCGCCTCTACTTTGAGCCGCTGACGAAAGAAGATGTTCTCAACATCATCGAGGCGGAACAGCCAGAGGGAATTATCGTGCAGTTTGGGGGTCAGACGCCGCTAAAATTGGCTTTGCCATTGCAGGAATATCTGCAATCCCACCCCGAAATCACCGCTAAAATTTGGGGAACCTCGCCAGATTCGATTGACACCGCCGAAGACCGAGAGCGATTTGAAAAAATCCTGCGGGAACTCGATATCAAGCAACCAGCGAACGGAATTGCTCGGAGTTTTGAAGACGCCTTAGCGGTCGCGCAGCGCATTGGCTACCCCGTCGTGGTACGTCCTTCTTATGTATTGGGAGGACGGGCGATGGAAATTGTCTACTCCGATGAGGATTTGCAGCGCTACATGATGTATGCGGTGCTGGTGGAACCCGATCATCCGATCTTGATCGACAAGTTTCTGGAAAATGCGATTGAGGTGGATGTCGATGCGATCAGCGATCGCACTGGTAAGGTCGTGATTGGCGGCATCATGGAGCATATCGAACAAGCGGGCATTCACTCTGGGGATTCTGCCTGTTCCTTGCCCTATACTTCCCTATCGGAAGCAGTCTTGGATACCATCCGTACCTGGACTATCGATCTCGCCAAGACCCTCAAGGTGATTGGATTGATGAATATCCAGTTTGCCGTTCAGGGGGAACAAGTTTACATTCTGGAAGCCAACCCCAGAGCCTCGCGCACCATCCCTTATGTCTCCAAAGCGACTGGAGTACCCCTAGCCGCTCTGGCGTCCCGAATTATGGCAGGTGCCACGCTGGAATCCCTCGACTTGACAGAGGAGGTACTGCCGCGTCACGTTGCCGTCAAGGAAGCCGTACTGCCTTTTGAAAAATTCCCCGGTGCTGACACCCTTCTGGGGCCAGAAATGCGCTCGACGGGAGAAGTTATGGGGATTGACGTGGATTTCGGAAGAGCGTTTGCTAAGGCAGCGTTAGCAGCGGGACAGCGGTTGCCCTTATCTGGCACAGTGTTTGTCTCAATGAACGACCGGGACAAGGCGGCGGCGGTGCCAGTGGTCAGAGATTTGATTGAGTTGGGCTTTCATATTGTCGCCACCGTTGGCACGCGCAAAGTGCTGCGGGAACATGGGCTAGAGGTGGATGTGGTGCTGAAACTGCATGAGGGGCGTCCTCACGTTCTGGATGCGATCAAAAACAACAAGATTCAGCTGATTATCACCACACCTTCTGGGGAAGAAGCGCAGGCAGATGGACGCTTGATTCGTCGCAGTGCCCTCACTTACAAAATCCCTATGATCACGACGATTGCAGGTGCTAAAGCTACTGCGGCAGCGATTCGTGCCTTGCAGTCAGCTCCTTTGGAGGTGAAAGCGCTGCAAGACTATATTGGCATCCCCAACTATAGTGATGCCAAGTTGAGTCCAATCCAGGTTTAACCCTCCAGTCCCCTTTTCGGAATCGGGAAGGGGAGGGGCGAGGTCAGAGTGTATGGCATAACAATAAGAACCGCTATAGATGCCAAACGCCCTTCCGGGTATCCCCCATGAATCTTAGGGGATTTTACCGAAGCGATCGCAAGGTTGCTTACCCAAACCTGTTTTCTTCGAGAACAGGTTTGGGTTCTTTCAAAACTAAGCCGAAATCTACGTAGTGCGATCGTATCCCTACTTCAGTTAGGACTTCAATCAGGTTTTGCAAGAGATAAGCATCCCCGTTCTGAGACCATTTCCCGTTCAAAATGTCAAGCTTGTCATCCCAGAAACCGACGCTGAGCTTTGACAATTTATTGGCAACCTTTATGAATTATTAGGTATAGGTATAAATTTATTGCCCTTCGTAAAGGCAATAGTTGGCAGCAACTGAGTTGAGATTTTTTGACATTCAGAAGAAATTACTACTTTGTTAAATTGTCAGCAAATCGTCAGATTCGCCTTCTATCGAGAAGCGTGGATTCACAATTATTCTTTTATGCAATTTGATAGAAACTTGACTAAAAAGGCATTTCGAGCAAAGGGAATGTCAGTAGGTAAAAGTATTATAGATTACATAGTAATTTCGCTTGGTGTTCCCCTGATGCAACTGAACCGATGCGATCGCCACATAGCCATTTCAATTGCAGCATATGCTGTCGGCTACGCAACACGATCGCTCGATAAGCGATCGCCCAAAGTTCCTCAAGCAGGTCAAGGTTAAATCTTCTTTCTCTGAGTCTGATAAATGTCTGCCCGTAAAGATCCCAGCTATTTTGTTGGGGAAATGCCAACCAATCGAACTTTAGACAAAAACAACCGTAAAGTTTTTTCGAGCGAGTTCAATCCAGAAATCAAAATTTAAGTAAGCCAAGTATAAAAACATACTAAATATTGCTTTTGTTTTACTGGTTGAGAATCAAAATTTTTTTTAAAACTCATGCAGCTTCAGACATCTAGACGAAAAGGAGTTTGTTACTTTTCCATAACTTGATGAACCCTCAAATTCACGTAAATTTTAGTGGATATTTCCCCGGCGATCGCAGTGCAATGTTATTTTTAGAATGGGTTTACTTAAGCTAAATGATGTTGAGGTAAAAAATGCAATACTCAAATTCTAAAAAATCCCACCTAGAGATGGTTGATGAGGAGTCAACAGACAGTCTCGATAAATCCTTAGAAGCAATTTTGGCTCAACTAGAGCAAAATAACCAATTTGTAAGTGAATATCCGGATGTCGAGGAACTGGGGTTGAAGCATATTAGTCGTAACAAGAGGGCGGTAATAGAGAGAATGATTGCCCTCTGCCTATTCAGGTCCAAACAAAAGCCTAATGAAAGCCGGACAGAGTTTGAATGTGCCTAATGAGAAATCTCTCCAGCGACTGAAAGACTTGATCTTACACGTTGTAGAGGCAGATACAGATAACTTCCTTGAATTAGCAGAAATTGCTGGATTAAATCCCGTTAAAGATTTTGCGGGTGCTAATCTTAGTGGCGTTGACCTACATGGTGCCGACTTAAGCGGTTCGATTTTGCTGGGTACGCTGCTGCTGGGTGCCAATCTGATTGGTGCCGATCTCGCGGGTGCCAAGCTAAATAAAGCCAACTTGAATATGGCTGATTTGAGCGGTGCCAATTTGCTCAGTGCCAATCTCAACAGAGCTGACGCCATTAAAGTCTGTTTGATGGGTGCCAACTTGATTGGTGCTAACCTCAACAGTGCCAACTTACTATGTGCCCAACTGAATGAGGCTCAAATGATTGGAGCCGACCTTTGTCGCGCCAACTTAATTGATGCTTCCTTGTGTAGTGTCAACTTGAGTGAGGCGAACTTGAGTTATGCTATCCTGCGTCGTGCTGACCTGAGTAGTGGCACGTTGATAGGTGCAAACTTGATGGGTGCCGACCTAAGCGGCGCTGACCTGCGTCGTGCCAATTTGAGCGATGCGGATTTAGGCACGGTAAAAGTGGAAAAAGCTCGATTTGGAGAGAATACAGGACTTTCAGAAGCAATGAAGCGTGACTTGAAGCGGCGAGGGGCAATCTGGTAAGAATATTTGTGCTCGTCGTTGCTCCTCAAGAGCCGCTTACCGAATCCGCCACAACTAAGTTTTATAATACTTTTCGGTTAAGCTCTCTCCAAAGAGTTTAGATGGGGGAGACACGCAGGGAAGTAGAGAATTCCGTTTGCCGATAAAGAGGGACTCTCCCACTCCAGAAGCCAGATTGGGTAATGCTATAGGTTGAGTCTAGGATCAATGGTTGTTGATTATTGGGGCGAGTCCAGTGAATGCGATCGCTTCCGCATCCCAAACGCCAAAACGCTCAAAAACACCAACCCGATTACCCCTGCCAAGGGATTTTTGTCCACACCAGTAATCCAGTCGGAAACTTGACCAGAAAATTGCACCAGATTTCCCACATTAATGATGTAGTATCCCCAAACCAAGCCAGCGTGCAGACCGATCGAAAGTCCCAGACGCCCCTTGCTTCCGCGCTTTGCCCAAACCAGGGTTAATCCCAGCAGCAACAACCCTGGAAATCCCGGCAAAGTCCGAAAAATCTCCCTCAGCGGCTTCAGAAAATGTAACAGCGCAAAGATAAAAGCGTCTGCCAAAAGAGATACGCGGGGACGATAATCCCGTTCCAACTCATCTAGCAGCCAGCCTCGGAATACCAATTCCTCTGCAAAACCGATACCCAGAGCGCTCGCTAACCCTTCTAAAATCAGTTTGGCTAATGGAATTGTCGGAGGCTGCCACACCAGCCAACCCAATAGCCCCTCCAGCCCAAACAGACTGAAAGTAATCAAGACGCCAACACCCAGTCCAGAGAAAAGCTCTTTGGCATTTTGCCGCGTTCCTTGTAAACCATAGCGTCTCAGTAGCTGGGGTTGCTGATAGACTTTCTGACCCCACCACCGAACAAGCAGGAGAAACGCTGCAAACAACAGCCCCATCGTCAGGATGGTGACTAAGTTGGGATCTTTACTCAAGAGTAAGTAAATGGGTGCAGCCACCGGCAACCAGAGCAAGAGTAAACTCAGCACAAAACAGCCCAGCCGCGCCGGTGCCGGGTACTGGGCTAAACGGACAAAGTTTATTTTTAACAACCTCTTGCCTCTTACTTGTTGCCTGGGCGTATTTTATTCGTCTGGTTCTATGGTGCTGGTCAATCCGTGGTTGTTCAATGTTTCGCTATAGAACTCCGCATGCTCCAAGGCGCAAGTAATCACGAGAGCAAGCCCATTGGTATGAGCTTCCATCATGATACTGACAGCCTGAGGTTGCGTGATACCAGGCACCGTCGTTATCAAAACCTGCACCACGTACTCCATTGGGTTGAAGTCATCATTATGGAGCAACACACGATAACGAGGTGCGAGTTTACGGACTGTTGAAGGCTTTTGTACGGTTTCGACAGACACTGCTCTTCCCTCTTCGTTACTGATCTACGATTGATAAACGCTACTTGAACTCTCCCCTTCTCTACTCCAGATGCGATGCGAACACAGCTTGCGTACTACCATACGGAAAGCCGCTACGCGCCTACGTTACCCCATCTGAAGTTGGGTCGCTCAAGGCAAATGTTAAGATTCTAGCTGCTTTTTTTATATTACTCAATACTTATGCGTTCTGAGGAGGCGATCACTCCAGCATTTCCCCTACGCCTGAGCAAAACCTTTCCTCAACATAACTAACGGGGATGCAGCAACCAAGCCCTTAGACGGAACTACTGAATGTCTAAGGGCATCCAGCCTTCCTGAGAAGCTAAAATAAAGAAGTTAACATTACTTAACATTTTTGTGACATGCAGGCAACCCCAGCAGCCTCTACCGTCCCCATTCCCGGCACTTATTGGCAATGGCGGGGGCAATCCATCTATTATGTACGGGCAGGACAACCGCAACCCGAACGCCCGCCCCTATTATTGATTCATGGCTTTGGTGCCTCTACAGACCACTGGCGCAAGAATATTACTGAACTGAGTCAGGATTTTGAAGTTTGGGCGATCGATCTGCTGGGCTTTGGTCGTTCAGCCAAGCCGGAGTGGGAGTATGGTGGCGACTTGTGGCGAGACCAACTGTATGATTTCATCACTAACGTGATTCGTCAGCCAGTTGTGTTAGCAGGAAACTCTCTAGGCGGCTATTGCGGGCTTTGCGTGGCAGCCCAACGTCCATCAGCCGCTGTTGGATTGGTATTGCTCAATAGTGCTGGCCCGTTCACCAATCTTAAGGTGCCGACTCAACCGAACCCCATCCAAAAAGTGATGGGTGAAGTCGTTCAGTCACTTTTTCGCCAACCCTGGGCTAGTTTTCTGTTGTTCCAGTATGCGCGACAACGTTCAGTCATTCGGAATACACTCCAGAAAGTTTATCTCGACCAGAGTGCGATCACCGATCGGTTGGTGGAAGAAATCTATCGCCCCTCTTGCGATCCCGGTGCTGCTCAAGTATTTGCTTCTGTCTTCAGAACGCCTCAAGGCGAAAAAGTTGACGTTTTATTAAAGCAGATGCGCTGCCCGCTGTTACTGTTGTGGGGAGAAGCAGATCCCTGGATGAATACAAGAGATAGAGCGGAGCAATTTCGCCAATACTATCCTCAACTGACAGAGCATTTTTTACAAGCAGGTCACTGTCCCCATGATGAGGTACCAGAACAAGTAAATGCTCTGATGCGCTCGTGGGTATTAAGCAATTAAAAATTCAAAAAAACGCCAAATAAAAATCAGAGAATGTTTAATTTGGCGTTTTTAATTGTTTACCAAGGATTGCCGATCATCGTAAACGCTGCCCAATAATAGGGATGAGAGAGTTTCTTCTCTCCTAACCCTGCTAACTCCGGAGGTAGCGAGATATCCTCTCTGGAAGTATGCATTTTGTTTCCCTCAATGCTTACTTCTCCATTAATCATCGATATCTGTGCCTGCCGTAGTGCCTCCGCTTTGATGGGGGCTTTTTTCAATTGTGAATAAAAGCTGGTCATCAGTCCCAGCGTCCCTTCATCACTGACGTACCACAGGCTTCCCATTGCCGATTTCACTCCTGCTTGCACAGCCAATCCAGCAAAGCCCATCTCCGCTTGTTCATTGCCTAACGCTGTGCGGCAGGCACTCAGCACTAATAGCTCTACAGGTGGATCGTTCCAGCCCATTTGCTTTAGCTGATTCAATCGCAGTTTCGTGTCCCATAGCTGAATGTAGGATTGGCTAGGAGGGCCTAATTCAAATTCGGCATGAGTTGCTAGATGGACAATCCCAAAAGGCTGCGAGTAGCGCTGAGACTTCAGATTCTTGAGGGTGAAGGCATCGTTAAGGAAGGCTTTGCCTTTCCACAGCTGGGGCGTAATCATTGACAACTCCAGGGGCACTGATGGTAAAGCGCTTTGTTCGGGAAACTTCTCTGCTCCCATTGCCAGAACTTGGGAATTTTTAATGTCTTTGAAGAGAGTATCCGTCAAACTAAGACTGGGCATCAGCCCCGTACTGTATTTCTCCACCAGAAACTTTTGACCATCGTGGAGAGCGGCAATCGGGATGGAGCGTAACCCACTGTCTGCGAGGAAGACCATATTCTGGATACCCCGCGCTTGTAAATCGGCTTCAATGGGTGCAATCATCCACTTATAAAGTTTTTGGGCTGGAGCCAGGTAAGCCTTCTGTCTTCGGGGGTTAATCACTTCGGCACGGAATTGATCGGCAACCTTGATTACTTGCGATCGCGTTGTCCCCGGAACCCGCTTGCGAATGGGGACACCATCAGAAGTCACCACCAATATTTCCAGCTGGTCGCTATTGTTACGCCCTGCCCGATTGACCTTACCTAGGAAACTAGATTGCTGCACATTTTCTGGTTGATTTAACGGCTGTAGTGACTTAGTTTCATTGAAAGCCGTTGTATCCAGTAGGCTCGGATCGAGTGCAATCGTCTGAGGCACAAAAGTTACATAGATGAGTGCTGGTTTCACCCCAGTCGCTTTCTCAATTTTTTGCAGAATATTCCGAGCCTCTACCAGTGTGGTTGTCTGAGAATCAACCTGCTGACCCAAATACTCCTCAAATTCACGGGTGAAGGATTCTTCCAGAACTGCAACAGATTCACTTGCATCAGTTTGTGAAGATGATTCCGCATCCACCTTTCGTGATGATGAATTTTCCTTGCCGGAAGAGGTGGAAACCGGATCGTTTCCTGAGCCGGATAAGTTATCTCCCTGACTTGTTCCGCCATCTCCCTTGCTTGCTTGATCGTTGCTAGGGCTGCCGGAGCCTGTGTTTTTGCCCGTGCCACCAGTGCCGGTACTACCGCCCCCCGTGCCACCGGAGGAGCCTGTGTTTTTGCCTGTGCTTCCACCCGTACCGCCAGAGGAACTTGTGTTTTTGCCCGTGCCACCAGTGCCGGTGCTACCACCCCCCGTGCTACCGGAGGAGCCTGTGTTTTTGCCTGTGCCGCCCCCCGTGCCACCGGAGGAGCCTGTGTTTCCACCCGTACCCCCGGATGAGCCGGTGCCGCTGCCACCTGTATTACTGCCCGTATCTATGCCGCCGGTACTACCACCTGTATCTATGCCGCCCGTGCCGCTGCCACCTGTATCTAT
>NZ_JAMPJZ010000071.1:0-29403 GCF_039961835.1 Trichocoleus sp. ST-U1 | reverse complement strand
TTTCCGTTTTTCTCAGCAGGTTGCTGACGTGCTTTTCCACCGTCCGAGGACTGAGGTGCAACTCGTTGCCGATGTCGGCGTTAGATAAACCCTTAGTGAGTAAATCGAGAACTTCCTGTTCTCGCTGAGTTAGGTTGAATGAGTTTGAAGGAGTATGTTGGGGAAGCCCAGGGCCTTCCACTTCCTTCTCTGGTGTGGCAACAGCATGAATCAGCGATCGCCATTCAACTTGAATCATCTGCGATCGCTCTAAAAGATTGCGAATCACTGCCCCTAACTCATCCAACTCAAACGGCTTGGGCAGATACAGATCGCAGCCTAATTGGTAGCCCCGAATCCGTTCTGAGGTCGTTGCACGCTCCGTTAAGAAAATTACTGGTAATAGACGAAACGCTGGGCGTTGACGGAGACGCCGCACCAGTTCATAGCCATCCATCCGGGGCATCATAATGTCTGTTACAAGCAAATGAGGATGATATGACTCAACTAAACTGAGAGCTGCTTGACCATCCTCAGCTGTAATAACTGAGTAGCCAGACATTTCCAGATAATCGCATATAGAAAGCCGAATTCCTGGATCGTCATCGGCAACCACGATGAGCAAAGGCATGGGCACAGAGGAAGAGCGTACATAACCCCTAGAATAGGTCAAGTCCATCCTAAAAGTGGGAACACTGTTCTGCCTCTTAAGGTGAAAACTGACCAATGCGTGAAAATCAACTGAAACGGAAACTCAAGCGAGGTGAGGTTGTCCTCGGCCCGTTCATCAACTGCGCCTATCCGGCATTTATAGAAATCTGCGGACACGCAGGATTTGACTTTGCCGTGATTGACATGGAACACGGTGCCCTCAACACACTGGTTGCCGAAGACCTGTGCCGTGCAGCCGACTGCGTGGGATTGGCACCAATTATACGCATCCGCAAGAACGACGCACCGCAAATTCAACGGGCACTGGACATCGGCAGTGCCGGTGTCCAAGTGCCTCAAATAGAAACTCAGTCCGACGCAGCGGATGTTGTGCGTGGTGCCAAATATAGCCCTCTTGGTTCGCGCGGACTTTCATTTTACACCCGTGCTGGCGTGTACGCAGCAGCAGGGACGCAAATTACAAATCAGCTCAACGAAGAATCTCTGATTGTCGTTCACGTCGAAGGGATTCGCGGCGTCGAAAATATTGAAGAAATTGTCAGCGTGCCCCACATTGATGTCATTTTCCTCGGCCCTTATGACTTGTCGCAGTCTTTGGGCATTCCGGGGCAAGTGCAAGACTCGCGGGTAATTGAGCTGATGCAAAAATGCGTTACCACGATTCGCAAGGCTGGGAAATCTGCGGGCACATTTGCCGATAATCCTGAAACAGCGAAGCAGTGGATTGATGCCGGAGTTCAGTACATAACTCTCGGTGTGGATGTCGGTATTTTCCTGCGAGCGTGCGAGGCTTTGGTAAAAGCAGTGCGAACTTAAGGCTGGCAGTTCAGTAAAATCCCAGAGAAGGAAGAAATATGTAAAACTATATCTAAATTTTTACATTTCACTGAGTCATTGGGAGGGAATCTTTATCAAAAATTTGTATTAATTTTGTATCATAAACAACCAAATTAAAAATTCTAAGTTTATGCTTAAAGAATAGCCTTCCTAAAGTAGGAAGGAAAACTGGGGATCGAAGCGTACTGGAGAAAAAGCGATGCAAACGCTACCGGGATCGACGGATTTGGCTTATGCCATGATGTTTACCTTACACAAAGTCCATTCCGTAAAGATAGAAGGTTTTAAGCCATTCTTTAGCGATCTTCCTGTTGACCCTTACATCAAGAATAATTATCGTTTCAGAAGATTATCTCGGTTCAAAGTATTTGGAAATGACTTAGTCAAACTACCGCATGGTTACTTGTTTCAAAGCAAGCAATACAATCCATTAGTCGGCGATATCAAGCGAGAGTATGCCGAACTAGATGATGCCATTACGAAGCTTGAAGATTTCAAAAAACTTGTTTTGGCATTTATTGATTACTGCCAACTCGACCCAGAAGCTGTTGAAATAGGAGTTCATCAAATTAGAACGACCTGTTCGCCAGATAATTATGGAAACCCTGCCCCTGAAGGGATTCATCGGGATGGGACTGATTTTGTCGGCATATTTTCTGTAGGGCGGGAAAATATTCAAGGTGGAGAAACCCATCTCTACAAATCCAAAAAGCATGACCCGGTTTTTTCTAAAGTTCTTCATCCAGGTGAACTGCTATTAGTCAACGATCGGGAATTTTTTCACTATACAACTCCCATTCAGCCACTATTTCACGGTGAAGGAACAAGGGACGTATTTGTTCTGACTTGCCCCAGCTTATTGACAAATTAAGAAGGAGAAGGATTGAATTTCTCAGTTTTAGCTGTGCTTTTTTAGTTACTGTTTTGAGCAGCTTGCACGAGCGTCTCGGCATTGAGAGGTAGAGTCTCTAAACTTTCGTATTAGCCATAGGGGCACGGCAACGCTGTGCCCCTACTTAAACTTAAACTGAGGGGATGTAAAACTTAGCCACTCCCCTGTTTGCGGAAGCTAGCGGACAGATCTCAATTTCCTCGATTAGAGCCGTATTCAGCATCCTTTGAGTTGAAGCTTTGTCTTCGCTCTAAAATGCCAAATTTATGATAAATCAGAGCCATTTAAATGGCGGAAACCCTCAAACTGCTGGGTTTGCCCAAATTGCCTTGTAAAACAACACTCCGCTGATTAGCATCAAGATGGCGCAGAATTTTGTAAATTGCCTCAATTTGATCGGAGGCACCCGCTTTCTGAGCCAACTCAGTTAAAGAAAGGGGCGCGCCTTCCTCTTGTACTGCCTGTAAAACTCGTCTTTGCAAGTCGAGAATGGCGGCGGCAGCCTTTTTACCCGCTTCTACCCCTGGCTGGTGATAAGCATTGATATTGACCAGGAAACCATAAAGTCCGACAGCCCGGTCATACAAAGCAATTAACGCACCTACCATCCGGGGATTTACCTGAGGAATCGTCACGGTGACAGAATCCCGCTGGTTTTCATACAGAGCTTGTCGGGTTCCCTGGAGTAAACCAGAGAGATAGTCGCCGGATGTAACTTCCGGCTCGACGAAGGGGGAGTTACCCTGTCGGTCTTTTAAGACTTCAATGAAGGTCAGAAAGAAATTCGGGACACCCTCTCGCAACTGCTGCACGTAAGCGTGTTGGTCGGTTGAGCCTTTGTTGCCATAAACAGCAATCCCTTGGTAGACGATATTTCCGTCAAGGTCTTTTTCTTTGCCCAAAGATTCCATGACTAGCTGTTGCAAATAGCGGCTGAATAGCAGCAGGCTGTCTTTGTAGGGCAACACCACCATATCTTTTTCACCTTTGCCATTTCCGGCGAAGTACCAGCTCATCGCCAGTAGTGCGGCTGGATTTTTCTTGACTTGGGGCAGGCGAGTGGCAGTGTCCATTTCTTTGGCACCGGCAAGCATGGCGCGGATATCGATGCCCTGCAAGGCGGCTGGGAGCAATCCTACGGCTGACAGCTCCGAGGTACGTCCTCCCACCCAATCTTCCATTGGGAAGGTTGCCAACCAGCCTTCTGAGTTTGCCTGCCGATCTAATTTGCTGCTTTCCCCAGTGATGGCAACAGCTTGAGGGGAAAAGTTCAGATTCTGCTCAGCGAAGGCTTTTTGCACTTCTACCATGCCATTGCGGGGTTCTGGCGTTCCCCCTGATTTGGAGATGACTAAGACGAGGGTGCTGTTCAGCCGATCTTTGAGCTGGGAGAGGATACGGTCAATGCCCGCCGGATCGGTGTTGTCAATGAAGTGGATGGCGAGGGGCGGGAAGTCTGGGGCGATCGCTTGGGCGACAAATTGGGGACCGAGTGCCGAGCCGCCGATACCGATGGAAACAATATCGGTAAACTTTGGAGCGTTGGGTGGATGAATTTCGCCACTGTGGATTTTTTGGGCAAACGCTTCAATCTGCTCTAAAGTTTGGACAATCTGTTGTTTGATTTCCGGAGTGGGCGCTAAATCCGGGTCGCGCAGCCAGTAGTGACCTACCATGCGGTTTTCATCAGGGTTTGCGATCGCGCCTCCCTCCAGTGCCTCCATCTCCTGAAACGCCTTCTCAAACCTCGGCTGCATCGCCTCGACAAACTCACTATCAAACCGCATCCGGCTGACATCGAGGTAAAAGTCTAACCCCTCATGGTAGTAGAGCCATTCTTGGTAACGTTGCCAAAGTGCAGCAGCATCCATAAGTAAATCTCAATAAGCGTGTTTCCAGTCAACACAAGTTTAAGGTAAGCTTCAGCATCACTTTTGACGAATTAGCCTGTCAATTCGTTAATTGGGTAATTCTCCCACCCCAAATTGAGATTCAGAATTGCTTTAGAGTCCTGTACAGCTAGATTTATCTGAGATAGCCAGGAAAATTCATTAGACCGCTCTATTCGGTCTTACAACGACCGGCTTTCAACTCGAAAGCCTCTTAAAGACGCGGTTTGGGCAGAACCCGCAGAAATTTAACAAGATGCCCGGTCACTTCAATCGCAATTAGATAGTCATCTATCGTAAAGCGGTAGAAGATACTATCAGACCCGATTTCCCGGAGTTCCGGCAAATCGGTAATTCGCTCGATCCGCATGAACTCCTCAAAGACGAATTCATATATCCGCTCTCTCGCTGCGTATTCTAAGTTCTTCAGGTCTCGCAGAAAAGACCGGGCATAGCGCACTTCTAGTTTCACAGGGCAACTGGCTCTTACTCCAAATGGCAGATACTTTTTCTTTTTACTGCGAAATTTGACTAAAAGCGATTTTTACCCTTTGATTCAGCCGACGAACAGGGGAAAACTTAGGGGAAGTGCAACATCCGGAGAGCTTCTTCGCGAGTTAGGGTTTCCCCCGGCTGTACGGTATGCTTCGACTCTTGGATGGCTTGAGCATATACAGGTCATAATAAATCTGTTGTAGAACTTTCCAGGCGTCATCCAAGTTGTCATCAGCGAGTTGATCGATTAAATCGGGTAGCTGAGCAGTTAAGCGTTGTAATCGACCTCTGAGAAAATTCATAATTAAACACTGGCGAACAACGTAACATTCCCTAGAGCCTTCTTGTTAGAGGGATCTTGGACAATCTAAAGCTTAGAGCTTAGAGTTTATAGTTTATTGAGTCTCACAAGCGTGGCATGGTTGGCTATCTCATCTTTTTGACAATTTCTACGACAATTTTTGCCCTGTTTAGCTTGGGTTTAAATTTACAGTGGGGCTTCACCGGACTGATTAATTTTGGGCATATTGCCTTTATGACAGTCGGTGCATACACCACAGTGTTGTTGAGCTTGCAGGGGGTTCCCCTAATTTTCGGGGTGGCTATCGGTGCTGTTTTAGCAGCGCTGCTAGGACTGTTAATCGGATTATCAACTCTACGGTTGCGCGAGGATTACTTAGCAATCGTGACCATCGGCGTTTCCGAATTGCTCCGTTTAGTTGTCAATAATCAGCCATTGCCAATGGGCAAAGAATTTCGGCAAGGATCGTTTGGGGTATATGGATATGCCTTGCCACCAGGAGATAAGCTTGGTTTGATGGTGTTGTCGCTGCTGGTATTGGGGTTGACGTTTTGGCTGCTGGAGACGTTGGTGCGATCGCCTTGGGGTCGAGTGCTAAAAGCGATTCGAGAAGATGAGCAAATTCCTAAAGCATTAGGAAAAAATGTCTTTTGGTACAAATTACAATCTTTCATGCTGGGAGGCGCGATCGCCGGAGTCGCTGGGGCTTTTTTGGCATGGCAGACGACAACGGTTTACCCGAATAACTTTGAGCCGCTAACGACTTTCTATGCTTGGACGATTGTTGTCTTGGGCGGTGCGGGTAACAATGTGGGCACAATCCTGGGGGCGGTGATTTTCTGGGGTTACGATAGTTTGACGCGCTTTTACTTACCTCAGGTGGTGCAACTGGATGCCTCGCGGGAAGGGGCATTTAGAATCATGGTGATTGGTTTAATCCTGATGGTGCTGATGGTTTGGCGTCCACAAGGTATCTTAGGGAAAAAAGAGGAACTGACCCTTGGCAAATAACTCGCACATTCCGCCCAATCGGTTGTCTGAGGGGTCTTTAAACGGGGGCGGCAAGCATCTCGAAGAAAGCTCCGATTTAGTCGAAGCAGATCCAAAACCCCCACTCTCAGAAATCGCTTTACTCGCTGCCAGCGGACTCTGTAAAAGCTTCGGCGGAGTTCGGGCTGTCGATAATGTCGAGATTATGGTGCCGCAAGGCAGTATCACGGGGCTGATTGGCCCGAATGGTGCTGGCAAAACGACGCTATTTAATCTCCTCTCAAACTTCATTCATCCAGACAAAGGGCGGGTGATTTTTGACGGCGAACCGATTCATTCTTTGCAGCCGTATCAAATTGCTCAGATGGGAATGGTTCGCACATTCCAAGTCGCGCGGGTGCTATCGCGGCTTTCAGTGATGGAAAATATGCTGCTGGCAGCTCAAAAACAGACGGGGGAAAATTTTTGGAAAGTTTGGTTTCAACCCCATCTGGTGGCGAAGGAAGAACGGCAGCAGCGAGAAAGAGCGATGATGTTGCTGGAATCAGTGGGGTTGGCAGCGAAGGCGCAGGATTACGCCGGGGCGCTCTCTGGAGGGCAACGCAAGCTGCTGGAAATGGCACGGGCGCTGATGACGCAGCCAAAGCTGATCTTATTGGATGAACCGGCGGCTGGTGTGAATCCGACGCTAATTAGACAAATCTGTGACTACATCACCCAATGGAATCAGGAGGGTATGACCTTTTTGATTATTGAACACAATATGGACGTAATCATGTCTTTGTGCGATCGCGTCTGGGTTGTCGCTGAAGGTCGCAATCTTGCTGTGGGGACTCCGATTGAAATTCAGCGCAATCCACAAGTCTTAGAAGCTTACCTGGGGCAATAGAGCAGCGATTGTGTCTCATTGGTTAGCAGTAATTACCCAGACGTTAGTTTTGCTCTTGAGTGGCGCGGCACTTTTCTTGAGTTCCTGGATTGTGGTTCCAGCGCCCACGATGTCCCTACTGCCATTAGGGGTAGGGGCACCAGAAGTCAGTCCTTGGTTGGTGGTGCTAAACGCGATCGCAAGTCTGTTGGTGCTGGTAACGATCCGTCGCACTCCGTGGCAATTTTTAGCTTTGGTTGCTAGTTTGCTAGCACTGCTTTTGAGTGTTTTGCCACTGTTACAGATGCCAGCGACACAACAGCATCTAGCAGGGGCAATGCGAGACGGTCTTGGCGACTACAGCGTAAGTTTGCCCAGTTCTCAGCAAAAGCGGATGCGCGAACAACCGTTCGTGTTGGCTGATGTGTTTCGAGGCATCAATCCGGGTGAGAGTCGCTATACCTCTGGCATCGTCTTTTCAAACCCAGATGGTGTTCCGTTGAGCATGGATCTCTACCGACCGCCGCAAATTGGCAATTATCCAGCGCTAATTATCATCTACGCTGGAGCATGGCGGAGCGGCGACCCAACCCAAAACGCTGATTTCAGCCGTTATATGGCAGCGAGGGGCTATAGTGTCTTTGCCATCGATTACCGACACACGCCGCGCTACCGTTTTCCCGCGCAGCTAGATGACGTGCGTGCTGCCTTAGCCTTCATCCACCAACACGCCGCCGAGTACGAGGCCGATCCCGAACGGATTGCCATCGTGGGACGTTCCGCTGGCGGACATTTAGCAATGCTGGCGGCTTATGAGCCGGATGCACTGCCTGTAAAAGCAGTGGTTAGCTATTATGGCCCAGTGGATCTGTCTGGAGGCTATGCTGACCCGCCACGCCCCGATCCCATCGATACGCGAGCGGTTTTAAAAACATTTATGGGGGGAACGCCTGCGACAATGCCCGATCGGTATCGTCAGGCTTCACCGATTAGCTATGTTAGGCGATCGCTACCGCCAACTTTATTGGTGCATGGAAGCCGCGATAATTTAGTGCAATTAAAATTTATCCAGCAAATGCATCAACGTCTGCGTGCAGATGGAAATATATCTGTTTTGCTGGAAATTCCTTGGGCTGAACACGCTTTTGATGCTGTCTTTCAGGGGCTGAGCAACCAGTTAGCGCTCTATCATACTGAGCGATTTTTAGATTGGGCACTACGTTAATTAAAAAATGACGATGTTCGCTAATTTTGATGTGACTAAAATTGATACCACTGAAGCAAGAATCAATTTAGTCAAGGCGGGATCTGGCCCAGCACTCCTGATGCTGCACGGCTATCCTCAAACCCACGTCATGTGGCATAAAATAGCACCTCGTCTCGCCGAGAATTTTACAGTAGTGGCACCGGATTTGAGAGGTTACGGCGACAGTTCCAAGCCGGAAGGCGAACCGGGTCATCGGAATTATTCAAAACGAGCGATCGCGCAAGATCAAGTCGAGGTGATGTCAAAATTAGGTTATGAAGAATTTTATGTAGTCGGTCATGACAGGGGCGCACGAGTCGCTCACCGCATGGCGCTCGATCATCCTAATCGAGTTAAGAAACTAGCATTATTAGATATCGCGCCCACGCATAAAATGTACGCGACGACCGATCGAGATTTTGCCACGGCTTACTACCACTGGTTTTTTCTCATTCAACCCGATGGCTTACCCGAAACCTTGATTGGCGCTAATCCTGAATATTACCTCCGTACCTGTTTAGAAAGATGGAGTCAAGATTTTTCTGCGTTTGTTCCGGAAGCCTTGGCTGAGTATATTCGGTGCTTTAGCGATCGCGCTGCGATTCATGCCACCTGCGAAGATTATCGCGCCGCTGCTACCATCGATTTAGAACACGATACCCTAGATATGGAGAAAAAAATTCTCTGTCCGGTGCTAGCTCTTTGGGGCGGAAAAGGAATTATTGGGCGCAAATATGATGTTTTAGAAACCTGGCGCGCTCGCGCAATTGATGTACGCGGTAAGGCTATCAATTGCGGTCACTTTCTACCCGAAGAAGCGCCAGAAGAAACTTATCTTGCCCTGTCTGAATTCTTGGCAACGTGAAGGCGAGATCCCGGACTTTTTAAAAGAAACCGGAATATGAAGAGATAGCTGAAAAAATAGAATTGCTACAGTGAAAATTTATATTCTCATCCTAAAAAAATTGCCAAATTGATTCTCAAATATATCCAGAACTCATGCAAAAATTAGCTGCGGGGCTTGTTTTCGGAATGCTTGTCCTGGCTGTTGGCGCTGGAGGCTGCGATTTGATCCCTAGCCCTGATGGTGAAATTTCGCCAGATGAAACATCACCAACCGCCCCAAGCCCCACGCCTAGTTCCTCCAATAATTTCCTAACCTTGGAAGAGTATACTCACGAACTCATCAACCAATATCGAAAGTCCCAAAATTTGCCACCTCTGACGCTAGATCCTCGAATTAGCAAAGAGGCAAGGGCACACAGTCAGGCAATGGCAAATGGTGCGGTTCCTTTCAGCCATAATGGATTTGAGCAGCGAGCGAAGGCAATTGGTAAATCAATTTCTTATGGCGGTGCATCTGAAAATGTGGCATACAATCAAGGCTTTAGCGATCCAGCCAAGCAAGCAGTAGAAGGTTGGCTAAAAAGCCCCGGTCATCTGAAAAATATTCAAGGTCAGTATGATTTAACTGGGGTAGGTGTTGCCAAGAACGCAAAGGGTGAGTATTACTTAACTCAAATATTCATTAAACGCCGATAAGGAGAGAAAATTGGAAGATTTTCAGGTATGCGATCGCGACCTTTCCGAGGAGATATTGTCTCAATATCTGCAAGAGTCAGCGATCGCTGTGGATACTGAAACAATGGGATTGATACCCCAACGCGATCGCTTATGCTTGGTGCAGCTGTGTGACGCTCAAAACCGGGTTACAGTTGTGCGAATTGCCAAAGGACAGATAGACGCTCCCAATTTAAAACAACTGATGGAAGCCCCCAATATCCTAAAACTATTTCACTTTGCCCGTTTCGATGTTGCCCAACTACGGCAAAATTTAGGCATCCATGTAACTCCAATTTTTTGTACTAAAATTGCCAGCAAGCTTGCTCGCACCTATACTTCCCGCCACGGTTTAAAGGAGTTGGTGCAAGAGCTAGAGAAGGTAGAACTTGACAAAACGGCTCAAAGTTCAGACTGGGGAAATGCTGCAAACTTATCCGAAGAACAACTCCGCTATGCAGCGAATGATGTTCGTTATCTACTCAGCGTGCGACAAAAACTAATTGCAATGCTGCAACGCGAAGGGCGGTGGGAAGTTGCTCAGCAATGTTTTGAATGTTTGCCCACGATTGTGACTTTGGATTTGCTGCAATATAAGGATATTTTTGAACACTAAAAAAGTGGATACAATAACTTATAAAATTCACGTCCTCTAGGGGCATGGTAATGCCATACCCCTACACAAGAAATAGCGGTTAAATCTACGTTTCTCATCTATTAGCAATTACGGGTTCACAATTCATTAACAGCTAGCAGTCAGAATCGTTTCAACTGGAAAGCCTACTGCTTTCCACGCCGCTACGCCCCCTCTGATTTCAGACACTTGTTGATAGCCAGCCGCACGCAGTTTTGTAGCACCAACTGCGGTTTCTTCATCGGTTTCACCGTAAATGTAAATATCACGGGTGAGTTCCAATTTGGTGAGGGCGCGATCGACTAATTCGTTCATCGGCATGGGGATAGCTCCCATGATGTGGCTAATATTAAATTGGCTGCGATCGCTTACATCAATAATCGTCAAAGCCGGTTCACCCCAGTCTAGCCGCGCTTTCAGGTCATAAACACGAGATTGGGCTTGCAGCGTTGGCGGTGACGGAATAATCCAAAAGAACTTATTCATCGCTGGGTATCATCTTCTATGGCGTTCCCTGAAATTTAACAATAATTTTTAACATTTGCAAATTTTTATAGATAAAGTATTTACAGTTGGGGGAATTTATGACTATTTGTATAGGTGAAATTACTTAGAAAGTATAATTATTAGCTTTGACGATAAATGCTAGAAAAAATCTAAGATTTTCTTTTCCTGTATTGGCTGATTACTAAGTATTTTTTAAAATTTATTTTCTGAGAACTTTCAATCGTATTAAACGCAAAATAACCTTTACCAAAGGCATTTTGACAAAACTATAGGAAATTTTTTTCAATGAACTGAAAGCTTTAACTGCAAATCAGGCAAAAATGCTTTATAGAAAATGGTTGTAATAAGATTTAAAATATAAGGTGTTTCAGGACTGGCATTAAGTAAAAATGTTCCCTGTCAAATCCGTCTCATCATAAAGTAATCCAACCGGGCTTGGGGAGCCGGGTTAGGTTTCGGGAATTGCAGGAAGAGAATGTAATGAATTAGCTAGATTAAATTTCAAATATTTAATCTAGCTAATTCATTACATTTTGAAATCATAATTCATTCTGCTTATTGCTTCTGAAGAAACGATTGCCGTGTTAGGATCGCTATCGATTAGATGAGCTTTAGTAGTGGTGCAAGAAAATGGAATTCAATGAACTGTTAACCTTAGCACTGATGCTTAGTCCGGGTCTTTTACTGTCAATTTTGATATTGGCTGCTTTTGCGGCTGGCGGCTAAGACTATTTTTAGGTTCAGATGGGAAACTCCCTGAAACAGGAAGCCAATTGGCTAGTTGCCAACTATGCGATCGCAAGTTGGTAATGGAACGAGCAACTTTAACCGAAGTGATCGCCTAAAATGCCAAAAATAGGCGATAACTTCTCATCGAAACAATATCCTCTCTTGAGCTAGAGACAGAATTGCGATCGCAGATGACATATCGCTGAGAATTTGACTAAATTTAATCAGCGAATTTTTCGCTGTTAGAAGGTTTGTGAGACAGGGAAGAACCAGTCAACGATTCATCCAGCTGCATCCGTTGTTCAAGCTGGCGTAAGAAATAGCCAGTCATCATGGCTGATGCCAATAGACCTGCTAAATTTTCTCTGTCGGTCGTAATTTGAACGTTAAAATTCTCTGAGGGAAGCATTCCCACCAGTCCCTGAACGTTCTGCGAGACGATTTGCTTAATGTCCGGCGTGACAGATTTGGCAACTCGCGCTAAAACTTCTGGAGATTGGTGCTGAATATATTGGAGGAGCTGATTGACTTGTGCATCTTCAGGCTCGCGGTCGAACAATTCAGGGTTAAACACCATTGGAATAAAAAGATTTGAGTAGCTTTCCTTCTACTGTAAACGATTGTGTTGTTTGGCTACTCCATACTATTGGTTATCAAATGTAAGCCGATAGAGAGATTTTTTGAAAAATATGCTCTGTGAAACACCAAATGGCTGGTTTTACGGTACATCCTGCTGAGTCAGTTGGGGGAGTTGTTCGACTTCAAAATATTGATGAAATTTTTCCGTAACCTGTAACCAGTAGGAACGACCATCGGCTTGTCGGCGCTTGCGGATAAAACCCAGTTCGACAAGTTCCTGGACGTGCTGATAAGCTCCCGAACCGCGCAAATCGACCAACTCAGATTGGGTAATGGGGCCTTTGAGGGCGATCGCTGCCAGCGTCCTCAAGGCTCCCACGCCTAAGTCTAGCGGCACTAACGCCTCTACCAAACCTTGAAAGGGCGAGCGCAATTGTAAGGTAAAGCCTTCAGGCGTTTCCACCACTTCTAGGGCGCTATCCCGGTGGGCATAGTCAGTCATGAGTTCAATCAGGGCATCTTCGGCGTTATCGCGATCGCATTCAGCATATTCGGCAATTTCGCTAACCGAGATCGGCTTACCCTTGAGATAAAGAATAGCTTCAATTTTCGAGGCGAGGCGAGGCATCATTACTCATTCGTCATTAGTCAGTCATTGGTCATTCGTCATTAGTCAGTCATTGGTAAGAGACTCTGAACAAAAGACGAATGACTAAATGGGTTAGTCTAGCTGGCGTCCTGTGAGTTCAACGAAAATATCTTCTAGATTGGACGGGCGAACCATCATACCAGTTTTATCCGGTGCAGCGTCAAGATAAGCGTTGGCTTGTTCCAGATTGGGGAAGAATTTGTATTCCCAGCGATCTCCTTGTTGTTTCATCACCAACCCTTCGCCGTGTTTAGAGCGCAGCTGTTGCAAGGTGCCAAGCTCAATCAATTGACCGGCATCCATGATACCAATGCGATCGCACAAATATTCCACCTCATCCATATAATGAGTCGTCAGCAGCATTGTCATCCCTTGCTTATTCAAATCCCGGATAATTTCCCAAAGACGGCGGCGTGTTTGCGGATCTAATCCCACCGTTGGCTCATCCAAAAAAAGAATAGAAGGTTGATGCAATAAGGCTCTGGCAATTTGCAATCGGCGCTTCATGCCACCTGAAAGGGTTTTTACCAAGCTATCTCGCCTGTCTACCAGTTCCACATATTCCAGCCATCGATCGATGTCCTGCTGTCGCTGGTGCTGGGGAATATGGTGCATCCGCCCATGCAGTTCCATATTTTCCCAAACCGTCAAATCGGCATCCACGCTGATTTGTTGCAATACCACCCCAATATTTTGTTTTACCTGCAAAGGTTGTCGTACCACATCATATCCAGCGACCTCAATTTGACCTTCACTGGGTTTTGTCAATGTGGTTAGCATCCGAATTGTCGTAGATTTCCCTGCACCGTTAGGGCCAAGGAGTCCAAACATCTCTCCAGATTTAATCGTAAAGGAGAGGTCGTTGACGACAGGGATTTTGTTGTAGAGTTTGCGGACGTTCTCAAGGGAAACAGCAGTCATAGGAATTATTAAAAATTAGAAATGATTGGACTTTCAATATTTAATTCGCTATTTTCCTTTTCCTCCATTTCTTGCAAAGATTGCCAGCCTGCTTGCCACTGGGAGGGATTTTTTAGCAGCTTTGCGTTAATCCAGAAACGCACATTTGGGTCACAGGAAGCAACCATTTCTGCAAAAACAAACTTACCTTGGTTTTTGCGATTCACTACCTGAAAATGTCGCCATCCCCACGTTTTTTGCTGGGCTGTCCATTTGGAACCAACTAAGTAGGGAAATTTTTGTTTTTTCTGCATTTTCTACTTAATAAAATATTTTTCAACAAAAAATACTAAATCATGTTGCTAGATTTTTGGCACTTCTGAATTAGATTTATTGCACGGCATCATCAGGACAATTTGCTCTTGATTTTACGCACGCAACAGACGAGACGAATGAAGAAGTGAAGGATGCGATAGCGAAGCGCCGACCTGTCGGTTCGCTCTTCCCATCCCTCACAAGCGCGATCGCATCCTACTACTGGCTTTACTCAAGAGGGTGTTTTGAATCACTCTCAGCCAAGTAAACATTTTCAAGAGATTCTCTAGCCGTGTCGAGATTCTCTTGTTCTTGTGTGGTTTCCGCTGGTGATTCGACTTCGCCTGCTTCAATTTGCTGCTGAAATTCTAACAGCGTCTCATACATTTCTTCGTTAATGTTGAATATGGGTTCTTCAGTCATGAATTAATCTCCGTTTAAAAATTGTGACTTTAAGCTGTTTCCGATTCTTCCTGAGAGGGAAGCTGGGCGATCGCTTGTTGGAATTCTTCCACCGAGCTGATGGTAATTGCCCGTCTATGAAGCTGTTTTAGCAAAGCTGGATCTTCTATGCTAGTGACGCTCTCGACAATTGAGCTAGGTACCGTTTCAAACCGCGTCTCCAGAACTTCAATGATATTCTCTCTAGAATTCTGTAAGATTCCCTTGCGGATGCCTCTCCGCTCAATTGGCGTGATAAAGGGCATTCTTCTTTCCTCCTCGTAACGACTTAGTGTTTCTTCAAACCCAAACTGTAATTCCTCTGGTAACACCATCATCCATTCAATTAACCGGAACAACTCTAGGATGTTTTCCCGGCTGTAACCTCGTTCATATAGCCCTCGAACTAGGCTCAATTTCCACTCTAACCGCCCTTCGGGATTGCGGCGCGTTGCCTGTGCTTTCAGATGAGCCATGATGATGACAGCAAAAGGATTAGTGCTTTGCTCTAAACTTTGCCACTGCGCTTCATAGTCCAATAGTTTGACAGTGGGAAACCGCAAACTAACTCTTGCGCCCCAAATTTCATAGCCATAACTCTGCGGACGCCAAGACACTTGCTCGTCTGCTAAAACTGCTAAGCTGGCAACTTGCCGCCGGTATCGGTCAAAAAGGCGGTAATTATAGACATACATCCGCTCAGCAAAATTAGCATCGACTTTGCTTTGAACTTCGATGTGAATCAGTACCCAAGTTTCTTCGCCGTTTTGTCGCCAGACTTTTACCAGTTTATCGACCCGACGCCGCCCCAGTTCTGCATCGCGGACGACTTGTTGCAGTTCGGTGTCGAGAAATTCGTAGCCCTGCGACCAGTTGATGTCAGCATAAGCTTGGGGGAAGAAGAAAGCCATGAAGTCGGTAAAATAAATCTCCAAGGCTTCCTTCCAAGGGCTATCGTAATCAGCCTGAGGGTTGGTCATGATTCAGGGTCAAGATTAGCGATCGCAACTGGCTCCAATGGATCGGCAAGCTCAAACTGGAAGACGCGAGAATAAAAGTAAAATTCCCCATCAATGGCGCGTTTAATATTCTCCGAACGGCGAAAACCGTGTTGTTCGCCCTCAAAAGGAACATAAGCAACGGGCAACCCTTTGGCACGTAGCGCCTCTACCATCATTTCTGCTTGGTTGGGTGGGACAACTTTGTCTTCTAGCCCTTGAAAGAAAATGACCGGACAAGAAAGATTCTCCGTAAAGTAAATAGGCGATCGCTCCTGATAAATATCTTGCCGTTCTGGGTAAGGGCCAATCAGCCGATCCAGATAGCGCGATTCAAATTTGTGGGTATCTCTAACCAGCGCCTCTAAGTCGCTGACGCCGTAGTAACTCGCACCTGCCTTGAAGACATCGCGGAAAGTCAGGGCGCACAGCGTCGTGTAGCCACCCGCACTACCACCAGCGATCGCCATCCGGTTTCCATCCGCCAAGCCTTGCTGAGCCAGATACCGCGCCCCATTCACGCAATCATCCACGTCCACAATTCCCCACAGCCCATCTAGCCGCTGATGGTAGGCGCGTCCATAGCCGGTGCTGCCGCCATAATTCACATCTAGATAAGCAAATCCCCGACTTGTCCAGTATTGAATCCGCAAGTTCAGCTGGCTAGAGGTGGCTGCTGTCGGCCCTCCGTGGCTTTTAACGACTAAGGGCGGCAACTCTCCATCTGGTGCTGTATAGTCGCGATTTTGGGGCGGATAGAAGAAGCCGTGAGCGGTTAATCCGTTCTCGGTCGGAAATTCAATCGGTTGCGGAACAGACAAATACCCAGAGTCAATTTCTAACTGGCTCGATCGCTGCAACACTTCTATTTGCCGCGTCGCCATATCCATTTGGATAATCGAGCTAAATTTGGTCGGTGAGCCAGCAATGAATCCCACACGACCCCCAGAGGCTTTGAGAGACGAAATCTCAGTGTAATCCGTCTCAATTTGCTCCAGTCCTGTCTCCGTGTCGAGGCTCGCCAAATGCCAAATGCCTCGCTGAGTATAGGTGCAGATAATGCGTTCTTCAGATTCAAAGGCATAGGTAGACATCCCAAAAACCCACTGCGGAAGCCCAAATTCAGCCTCCATCTCGCACAGCGGTTTAACCTCTTTTTCCCCCTTTTTAAGGGAGGTTAGGGAGGATCGAGATTGCCATCTGTAGAGATTCCACCAGCCACTGCGATCGCTAACAAAGTGTAAAATGCCATCCGGCGACCATTCTGGCTGAAAAATAGACTCATCAACGCCACCAGCAACCCGTTGGCTTTCACCCAAGGAACCATCCGCTTTAATCTGTGCAACCCATAATTCGGTTCCATCCCACGGCAGATTCGGATGATTCCAAGTTAACCAAGCCAGCTGAGAACCGTCAGGACTGAGACGTGGAGATGAGTAAAAGTCGTTTCCAGACACTAACACCCGAATATCATCACCATCTTCCAAGTTGATGCTAACCAAGGTATTGATTGGTTCGCGATCGCCTGTGGTGTGGTCTTCGCGCACAACATACAACCGCCGCTGTTTCCGGTCAATTACTCCATCTGCATAGCAGAAGCTTCCTTCTGGTGTCAGCGGTTGCGGTTCTGCACCTGGAGTCTGCCGATAAAGGCGCTGATCCGCAAAATTAGAAAAATAAATAGTGCCATCAGCGACGCAGAAGGCACCGCCGCCGTATTCATTGACGCGGGTTCGGACGTTAAAGGGAGGTGGAGTAACATCAATCGTTTTCTCCTCTGGGGTACGTCGCACAATCACAGTCCGTCCGGCTTCTGCGGGTCGCCCCTCAATCCAGTAAATATCCTCGCCATCAAAGGCAATCTGCCCCACTCCAATCGTTTCAGAAACAATTAAGTCAGAGGTGATGGGCGATTTCCAGGAACCATAAGGTGCTACTTGTGCTTGGGTCATGTTTTTACTCCTATAGGAAAATATCGATCGATGTGTCTACTTTAGGACTAAATTACTTTCTTCCGAGTATTAGATTACTGGAGTTTAGTAGGCTGGTTTGAGGAACGGAACCCAGCACAAGAGTTAAATTTCACTATTTTTAAACCCAAGCTATAGACTCAGTAATTTTGAATCAACAAGAAAGTTTGTAAACAGGCGAAATGGGACATCTCTATCGCAATCCTATTGGAGTGTTGAGATGCTGGCCCTTTCGCTTCCCGACTTCTTAGAGAAGTCGGGGATCTCGCCTTCACAACTTAGGACTGCTCTACAAAGTCTATCGTTCCAAAAAGAACTCGTAAGAGTTTATATCCAACAGTTTAATTTTTATTGAGGAGGAAACTGCTGTTCATTGACGATGGTAAATCCCGAAGAGACTGAGCCATAGGAACGAACTTTGTCAAGAATTTTCACTAATTCCCTTGAAGGTTTCCGGGTGGAAATCTTCTGTCGAGACCTTTTTTGAAAATTAAAAACTTCTATGGGGCCTGGTTCGCTAGGATTCTCGCAAGCAAAAACTATCTCAGAAGATGAAATAAATCCTAAATAGGAATTGCTTTCAAATCCTTCACAATTGGAAAAAGCTAATATTTTATAACTATTAAGAGTATCTAAAACTAGATGATTAACCCAAGAGTTATTCAATCCATCAAAAACATCTAATCTTAGCACTAAATATCTATCATCCGGGGAAAAAGAGACTGGATTAGCAATAACGTAGTTATGAATATTGTTACTTAAGCCCAGAATATCTCCCAGCCTTTTTGTACTTGATAGTCCATCCTTTTCAATCACTAATTCTCCAAGGATTTTATCAGCAGTATTGGGATTACATTTTATCAACAAGTTATTGTTTGCCCGACTGTTGGCTTGACCAACTCTCCGAATATTCATATTCAGATAAATTGAATTGATCCCATTCGGTGAGGTTAGTTTCTGGGATTGATAGCTAACTTGCGTAGAACCCTGACAATTTCCATTCAGTCTGCTAATAATTTCTCGACTTAAAGTGGCGAAATCAGAATCTTGAGCCGATGATTTGTTCGCGTAGCTCGAAATAAATCCAAGAATAATTGCAATATAAATTAACGTTGATTTTAGCGATCGCATCCAAAATTCTCTCCAAAAGCAGCCAAGTCGTTCGCACACGGCTATCATGCTGCCAGTTCTAACTCTAAAACGATTATCCTGGCGACCGGCTCGCAGAGGCATCGCAGCGATCGCGCACGCGAGAAAGCGGGTGTTCCTCTAAACATGGCTCAAAGTGGCTCAAATACCATCAGAGGAACCAGTAGATAGCCAGTTTCTAAGGCAAGCAGGCAGCCTATGCCCAAAAAACGACCCTCTTCATCGTTCAGCCGCAACTTTCCCTCTTCAGCGTCCGTCAAGGCAGGAAAGGAAAGGGGGCGAAAAGGAATGCGCTGACCTTGGCACCAGGCTTTAGCGTCTGTTGCTTGTAAGGTGACAGCTGGGAGATGCCCCAAAGCTGCCGACGCTAGAATTGGATGAAACGTTCCTTGTTTGAGCTGTTCTTCCAATTCTTCAAAAGTCAGGCTATCTGATAGCTGGAAGCCGCTACTCTCAGTGCGAGTCAGGGCGGCAAGGGTGCCGCCAGTTGCACACGCCAAACCTAAATCGCGAGCGATCGCTCTAATATAAGTTCCAGGGCCACAAGCGATCGCTACATCTAATTCGGGAAAATCTCCTTCTCTCCACTCCAATATTTCTAGCTTATAAACTTCCACCTCTCGCGCTGGAACTTCAATAATTTCCCCCGCCCGTGCCCTATCGTACAGGCGTTTTCCCTCAACTTGAATGGCACTATAATTTGGCGGCACTTGCTGAATTTTGCCCTCAAATTTCTTTAAGGCTGCTTGCACCTGTTGTAAAGTTAATTCTGGTACTGGCTGGGTGCTGATTATTTCCCCTTCCAAGTCATCAGTCGTCGTCCTTACTCCCAGCCGAATCGTCCCCCGATAAGCCTTATCCTGCCGCAGATATTGCAACAGTCGCGTCGCCTTGCCCAGCGCAATTGGTAACACGCCAGTCGCAGCCGGATCTAAAGTTCCTGCGTGTCCCACGCGCTTGAGGCGCAAGAGTTTTCGCACCTTGGCGACACAATCGTGAGAAGTGAATCCAACAGGTTTATTTAAGTTAAGAAATCCTTGCATTTAATCCTATAAGTTTTTAATTAGTGGCACTGCCACAGACAAGCAGCTTGTTCCTTATGTTTTGGGCATTGGACGAGATATGCTGCTCCCATATCACCCCAGTTATAAAGAATATTATTGTTATCATCTCCTGAATCAATTTGAAAAATAAATTGATTCATTTCGCGGTTACAAGTTGGACAATTTGGATATTCAGGAAATTGTACCCAACTAGGCCAACCAGCTAACTTGTCTTCTCTTCGAGGGCGCTTGTAGACAATATCAAAAGCTTTATTATCTATTGTATAGTTATCTAGTTCTATCTCTTCCCTGCCAGGATACTCGTCCCTTTGTTCCCATCCTACAATTAACTTAGCAGGAAATAAATCTTCTATTTCTGGGATATCCATCTCTGATGGTGTGGTGTTTGGTTGGATAATTCTCACGAGTTTAGTTGTTGCAAATGGTTCCCAAGCCTCACAATCAACCTCGCAAAGAGGCTTGTCGTAGCTAGTACAATAAAAAAATTGTAATAAACCGTTGCCAAACTTTCCATTCAAGCTTTCAGGCAACTTATCAAGATTCAGTTGCAAAAATAGCTGCATTGGCTTTTGACAATTAGGACAAGTAGGCCAAGTCTCATCGGCACTCAGCCAAGGTTTTCCAGCAAACTTTGATGCAGTTAAATCTCCATCACCTTCTTGAACGATAGGTTTCCAAGCTGAACGCTTAACACTGCTTAGTTTTTGTTTTAGTTGAGCTAATTTCAAATCATCCGATTGCATATTCTAGTTAAGGTGTAGGAGCAATATTTTTCGGGTAAGGCACACCTAACGCCTCTACCCTATCCCCTGGCAGAGATGGGGAAGAATTCCTCTCGTCCCCTTGCAGGGGAAGGGCTGGGGGAGAGCTTAACTGAAAAGTATTGGGTGTAGGAGATGGGATTGGCTGAGCAGTAGAAGTATTGCTGATTCCCTGCAATTGTTCCTCTGTTAAAGACTGAATCAAAACTAAAGGAATCTCATCTCGACTGATATATTGAGCGTAAGAAGCATTCAGGTATTGTTGATATTCTGGCTCGTTAGAAACATAGGTTTTAAAAAAAGCTAGGCTCAGGGCTTTCACATATCCAAAAGCAGTCACGGGATTTGGTCCCGCAACTTGTGGCGGAATCTTGACTACCCCAGTACCTTCAAACGCTTCTCCCAAAGTGGAAAAATGCGTTGCCTTTTTCATTAAAACCAGATATTTGTTGGGGGTTGTCAGCCAAGTGAAGGGTTTAATCTGTTCTGATAAAGCGGGTGCGGCGGTATCGTTACTGCTGGCAAATAACATTATCGGAACTTTGATGCCGCTCATCTCACTTTTTCCGAAGATGCTACTATCAACTGGATTGATCGCGATCGCTGCCTTAATTCGGTCATCCCCCAATTGATAATCAATTTGCGGCAATAGCAGCGCCCGACACTGGAGCAACAGCGACAGATTCAACGAACTATTGATAGCAGTGCAATCTTTTTCCAGGTTCTCAAAATTAATTTCTGCACCCGCCAGCGCCAACGCTGTGTAGCCGCCAAACGATTGACCAAGGACGCCGACGTTTTGCATATCTAGTCGTCCTCGATAAGTAGCTGCCAGTTGATCTAGCAAATACTTCATATCTAGAGGACGGTCAACCGCCTCGCTGGGAGGAGCCGCATCGCTTGTCAGACCGCTAATTAGAGCCTGCAACTGCTGGGAATTACTGCCTGGATGCTCTGGTAGAGCCACTGCAAATCCATGAGAAGCTAAGTGTCTCGCCAGGTAGGCATAGGACAAGCGATCGCTTCCCAGCCCATGAGAAATTACAATCACGGGTGCGGCTCGTCCACTCAACTGAGGCAGATAAACATCGACTGGGAAGGTACGGCTGCGGCTGAGGTCATTGAGCGTCAGGGTCTGCATTTCCCAGCTTAGCGGCCCTGGTTGCTGTAAATCTCGCCCTGCGGGAATAGTAGACGGTGTTGCCATTGGTGATGGCTGAAAGGGCAGCTGAGTGGATGACTGAGCTGAGATTTCAGCCAAAGCTTCCTGTTCAACGGCAGCGATCGCTCCTTGAGTTTTCCCGATTAGGTTGCTCAGCTCATCAATAATCTCAAAGCCCCGATCCGAATTAATCCGAATTGCGTAAGTCGGAAACTTTCGCAGTACATTCAGTGGCGTCAATCCTTGTGGATCGGCAGCAGCTTGAATTAAAGCAGCTCGAATTGCATAAAAACCCGGTTGAAACGCTTTTGTTTGAATAATTTCGCCAACCCGCCGCAGCAGAATTTCCCCCTGCGGTGTGTAGAGAAATTGAGCCACTGCCACCGGACTCACATTCGCACGAGTTTGCAAAATCCTCCGTAACTGCTCTAGCTGTTCCGGCTTAAAAAATTGAGCATAAAACCCTAAATCCTGATTGATTTTGCCTTCCCTGGCATATTCTTCCAGTGCCGAAACCGGAAGGGATAACTGTATCGGTCCATAGGAAATAAATATTTTTTCCGCAGCCAAAACCCGACTCGGCATTAAAGTCGTTACAGAAGGTAAGACCATTCCTAGACAGAGACCTGGAAGGCTTAAAAGCAAGCGTTTAATTACGGAATTGGTAATCGGCGATGCAGGTTGCAAAAGCAACCCCCTCTCTAAACATTTTCTCCTGTCGTTTTGCCTAAAAGGCTTCCTCGAAAGACTCAATTTCGTCCCATCTTTCATCGGTTCCCTGTTTTTGCAATCTCTGGCAACGTTTAACATAGAGGCTAGCCGCTTTATCTTGATTATTTTGCTCTAAGACGTTCTTAAAAATTTCCTCCGCAGAGGCATATTTTTTGCTGTAATAAAGATGAATTCCCCATTCAAAAGAGCTTCTGGTTTTGCTTTTTAGCTCTAAAGCCTCTAAGATAACACCATCAAAAACTTCAAAGATAGGCGATAAATCTTTACGACCTTTAATATGAACTTTATCCAAGAATCTATAATTATATCGAGTGGGATCTGCTAAACCCAGCAAAGTCTTTTCACTAATAATAATAGAAGCTCCGTAGACTTTGGTCAAATTTTCTAAACGAGACGCCAAATTCACAGCATCTGAAATCACGGTTCCTTCCATACGCTGTTCATCTCCAATCGTACCTAGCATCAAACTGCCGCTATGGATGCCAATGCCGATAGCGATAGGAGGTAAATTGCTTCTTCGGCGTTCCATATTGTACTGCGAGACTTGTTTTTGCATTTCAATCGCTGCCTGCAAAGCATCTTCAGCGCTTTCCGGAAAAAGCGCCATCACCGCATCTCCAATATATTTATCTATAAAACCATTATTATTCCGGATAACTGGACTCACTCGACTCAAGTAAGAATTAATAAAATTAAAATTTTCTTTGGGTGACATCGCCTCTGAAAGGCTCGTAAAGTTGCGAATGTCAGAAAAGAGGATTGTCATTTCTTTCTGCACTTGGTCGCCCAGCTTTACATTAACAATGCTTTCTTCTCCCAGCAAACTAATAAATTGTCGGGGCACAAATCGACCATAAGCAATATTTATTTTGGAAAGCTCAAGATGAGTCTCTATTCGTGCTATTAATTCGTGTCTTGAAATTGGTTTAGTTAGATAATCATTGGCTCCTGACCCAAAGGTTTCTAATAAATTAGCAACGCTATGTGCTTCTGTCACAATCACAATTGGTAATTCATTCGCAGGGAAAGTTTGGCGAATTTTTTTGCAAACTTCATAGCCTGACATTTTTGGCATCATTACATCAAGTAAAATTAAGTCAGGCTTTAGACCTTGCTCAATGGCTTCTAAAGCAGCGATTCCATTCCTCGCTTGATAAACCGTATAATTTTCCAAATAGAGATAATTGTTAAGGATCTGAAGATTGACCGGATCGTCATCTACAACTAAAATTTTAAATTTTCCTTCTTGGGGTGCAGGTTGTAGGTAATCTTGTAACCTTTCAAACTGAAAGTTTTGAATCTCAACCTCTTTTGAACTGAGTTCTTTGGAAAGCGTTTGTTGTATACTTTCCAATTTTCCTGCCAGCGGTAGCGTAAAAGTAAACCGCGAACCTTTTTTTAGAATGGATTCTACGTAAATTTTGCCGCCATGCAATTCCACCAGTTGTTTAGTAACTGCAAGGCGGATGCCCGTCCCCACGTAAGGTCTAGAAATAGATTCTTCGGTAAGTTCAAAAGCATCAAAAATGGTATTTATTCTATTGACTGGAATGCCAATTCCGGTATCCGCAACCGTAATTTCCATGTAATTATCCGCAACTGAAGAAACAACTTGTATACTACCTATATCAGTAAATTTAATCGCATTACTAACTAAATTATGCAGGATTTGTTGAACTCTATTTTCATCAGCACATACCATTGGTACAGTAGGTTCAATTCGATTAATCAAGCGCAAACCTTTGATATCTGCGAAAGGTTTAGCAAGAGTTAAAACTACATCGGCAATTTCTTGCATTCCTACTGGTCTGAGTTTTAACCCCAGTGTTTTATGCTTAAGTTTTTCTAAATCAACAATATCGTTAACCATATTTGCTAGCCGTTGACCGCTTTGCAAAATCATTAACAAATTTTGCTTTTGAATTTCCGACAGTTGTCCAGCAGCTCCCTCTAAAAGAGAGTCAGTGATACCGATTATTTCATTTAAAGGAGTTTGTAGCTCTTGGGAAGTATTAGCCAAAAATTCATCTTTTAGTTGATTGATTTGTAATAAATCTTTATTTTTGGATTCTAGGTTTTGGGCATAGTCTCGTATTTCCGCTACCATCGAATTAAAGGCATCTGCCAACAGTCCCAGCTCATCTTTGCTTTTAACATCTATAAAGATGTCAAAGTTGCGATCGCATACTTTTTGAGCACCTTCTAATAATTTTTCGATAGGGTTTCCCAACCAACGCGCCAGCAAAAATGCGACGAGCAGTGATAAGGCTAAACTAATACTAATAATACTGATGCAAATATATCGTAATTTGTGAATTTGATTGATTTCGTGGGTACCGTCGTACTCTAAAACTAAAACAGCAATAACATTATCTTTTTCATCTTTAATGGGAATGGCTGCTTTGAGAAAAGTGCCAACTTCATCTGTATAAAATTTTTTGCCGGCTTGTGCTTCCCCCTCAAAAGCTTGCTGTAGTTCATTTTGCTCAGTTGCGTATAAATCTCCAATCAATTTTTCTTTCTGATCTAGTGTTTTTTGAGAAGCGTCATGAGCCAGAAACTTGACAATTCGATATCTCGGAGATTCTGGAATGCTGACAATAAGATAGGTTGAGCGAATGAGCGGAATCTTGTCTTTTGCTTCCGATGTTTGCCTCAAGAATCTCACAGGAAATACTTTTCTCCGGCTGCTATTTCTGATTTTTATCAAAATTTTTACAAGAGCTTGATACTCCGGGGACTTTATATATTCTTGAGCAATTTTAGGTGGTAAAGAAGCCGTGATTTCTCCAGGTTCTAGGGTTCTGATTTTTTCGCTTATAGGCAAAGAATTTTTTTCAAGGGACTTACGAAGCTGCTGAATTGTTTGTTTTTCGTCTTGCTCTAACGAAGATGCTCCTTGACGACCTACATCTTTCAGCCGCTCTGACATCTGGTTTAAAACAATTTGATTTGTTTTTGAGTAGAAAAAATAAACGCTAGTGCTGGTGACTCCAACTGAAAGAAGCGAGATAGCCAGCCCTATTTTCACCGCGAAGGGAAATTTCATATTCGGGATTCTGGAAAAGTTATATTTCTGTGATATTTCTAATTATTTTTATGAATCAATGATTATCTTAGTAAATATCCTTAAATGGCTTAAAGTTATACTAAAAATTTTAAGTCTAACCCCCCTAAGCGGTATACATCAGTTTGTTAATTCTTGCAACCTATTTTCTAGGTAGGGGAAACAGGCTGAGCTTTTGCTTACTTTTTTTGCTGAAAGGATACAAAAGGAAGTTTTACCATATCAATACCTTTTTTAAGGTTTATTTTGACTCTATAGTGGTTTATTTCTCGGTTGAAAAGATATTTTCGATGACTAGGGTTGAAAGAGACTGGAGAAGCCTAAATTTGGGATGAATAACTCTCTATTAAGCTGCTGGAACAGAAAAAACATTTTCCCTTCAAACCCGTTAAATTCTGCAAAAATGGGTTGCTATCCCGAAAGTTTTACCCTAGATGTACCTGGAAACACTTCTGGTTACTCATGAACTTGTCCTTACAATTCTCTGCCACAGCTAAGTTGATAAAAATCTGGTAGGGTTTTAAAACGGTATAACAAGAGCCAAGTAGAGTCAAAACGACGCGCTCCGTTAAGACTCACTCTGCGGGAACGCATTTTACTTCACTCATCGGGGATAAAAATGGAAGCATTGAAAGGACGAGATCTCCTAAGTCTGGCAGACCTCAGTGCTGAGGAAATGAAAGAACTTTTGGATTTGGCAGCTCAGCTGAAGACGCATCAGCTAAATTTGCGCTGCAATAAGGTGTTAGGGCTGTTGTTTTATAAAGCGTCTACACGGACTCGCGTCAGCTTTTCAGTGGCAATGTACCAACTAGGCGGTCAGGTGATAGACCTTAATCCTAATGTTACCCAGGTGAGCCGGGGAGAACCGTTAGCCGATACAGCACGAGTGTTGGATCGCTATCTAGACATCTTAGCGATTCGGACATTTGAGCAGGAGGATCTGCAAACTTTTGCGAACTATGCCAAGATTCCGATTATCAATGCGCTGTCGGATTTAGAACATCCCTGTCAGGTTTTAGCTGATTTATTAACTGTTCAAGAATGCTTTGGAACGCTAGATAGGCTAACTTTAACTTATCTGGGAGATGGTAATAATATGGCAAACTCCCTGCTTTTGGGCTGCGCGTTGATGGGGATGAATGTGAGAATTGCTACACCTACGGAGTATCAACCCGATGCGGCAATTGTCGAGCAAGCGAAAAAGATTGCACAGACTAACTCTGAGGTAACAATTACTAACGACCCTGAAGCTGCCACCAAAGGTGCCCATGTGCTTTATACCGACGTATGGGCAAGTATGGGTCAAGAGGAACAAGCAGATGCCAGAATTCCAATTTTTCAACCTTACCAAGTGAATGAGCAGCTGTTGAGTATTGCCGATCCTGATGCAATTGTGCTGCATTGTTTACCTGCTCATCGAGAGGAAGAAATTACCGATGCTGTTATCGAAGGTTCTCAGTCGCGGGTTTGGGATCAGGCAGAAAACCGAATGCACGCGCAGAAGGCTTTGTTGGTGAGTCTTTTGGGAGCAGATTGATAATTTGCTAATCCCTAATCGCCAATGGCAAATGGCTAATTGTTTAAAAAACATTAGCCATTAACCACTGGACAGACGTGGATTTTAGTAGTACGAATGTTCTATAGGACGTAGATTAGTATTCCCCTATTGTTTTATGGAACCCCTAACTGATGCTCAGCAGCAACTTTATAATTGGCTGGTGGAATATATCAGTCAATATCAACACGCGCCTTCAATTCGGCAGATGATGCGGGCAATGGAACTGAAGTCGCCTGCGCCGGTTCAGAGCCGCCTGGAACACTTGCGTGCGAAAGGCTATATTGACTGGACGGAAGGAAAAGCCCGCACGATTAGGATTGTGCGCTCTGGTGCGGGTGGAGTGCCGGTTTTAGGAGCGATCGCTGCCGGTGGTCTTGTCGAACCTTTCACCGATACGGTCGAACAGCTGGATTTGGCTGCCCTGTTTCGTCAGCCGGATTATTATGCCCTTCGGGTGGTCGGAGACAGCATGATTGATGACCAAATTGCTGAAGGCGATATGGTCATCATGCGACCCGTACCCGAACCGGATCGCGTGAAAAATGGCACGATTGTGGCAGCACGAGTCGAAGGACACGGAACGACTTTGAAACGCTATCACCGGCAGGGAGAGCAAATTACGCTCAAACCAGCCAATACCAAATACGACCCCATTAAAGTAAAGGCGAACCAAGTGGAGGTGCAAGGTGTGTTGGTCGGCGTCTGGCGCGGCTATGAATTTGCTTCCATGAAATCGGGATCTCGAAGGCGATAGCATTCTTCGCGTTCCTTTTATCAAAGTCTCCGGGAAAAGGTTTCTCTCTATGGGATGATATCTCAAGACCAAAAGAGCCATTCTCCTGAGTCATTAGGAATTGGAGAAACGGTAATTGGTAATTGGTAATTCATACAAGGCATTACCGATTACCGATTACCCACTACCAAGGACAGCAAACTAATGACTCAAAGTTCGTAAGGAGCCTTTGTCAGTCGTGAAAGCAACCCAATCTTTTTTTCAAGTTTTTCAAAGCCGCAAGATGGCGGCTCTTTTGTTTCTGGGCTTTGCGTCAGGTTTGCCCTTGTTCTTGACGAGTAAGACGTTGCAAGCCTGGATGACAGTCGAGAACGTGAATTTAAGTGCGATTGGGTTGTTCAGCTTGGTAGGTTTGCCCTACTCGCTCAAGTTTATTTGGTCGCCCTTACTCGACCGCTTTGTGCCGCCGTTTCTGGGGCGTCGTCGTGGCTGGCTAGTTCTGACGCAAGCGGCATTGTTGTTAGCGATCGCAGCAATGGCGCTCCAAAAGCCCTCCCAAGCTTTGCAACTGTTAGCCGTCAATGCTTTACTGATTGCCTTTTTCAGCGCGACTCAAGACATCGCCGTTGACGCCTATCGCACGGATGTCCTGGAAGAACGGGAAATGGGAGCCGGGGCAGCGATTTTTGTTTTAGGATATCGCATTGCCTTGCTGATTACGGGTGGTTTGGCGCTGATTTTAGCGGAAAAATTGTCTTGGCCTACAGTTTACTTGTTGATGTCGCTGTTGATGGCAATTGGGTTCGTGAGTTCAATTTGGGCACCGGAACCCATACAGCGCGATCGCCCACCCGATTCCTTATCAGAAGCGGTGTCTTTGCCATTTATTGAATTCTTTCAACGCAATGGTCAGAGCCAAGGATTTTTGATTCTAGTTTTCATTGTTCTCTACAAACTGGGTGACGCGCTTGTTAATAATATGTCCACGCCCTTTTTGTTGGAAAAGACCGGCTTAAACTTCTCTTCCGCAGAAGTTGGTGCAATTCAGGGCGGCATGGGATTATTGGCAAGCATTGTTGGCGCTCTTTCAGGCGGTGCAATTCTTAGCAAAATCGGTATTAATCGCTCACTTTGGGTATTTGGTGCTTTGCAAGCAGTGAGTAATTTTGCTTATTTTCTCCTTGCACAAGTCGGGAAAAACTATCAGTTACTTGTACTGACTATTAATATTGAAAACTTTTGTGCTGGACTCGGAAATGCCGCTTTTGTAGCCTTTTTGATGAGTCTTTGTAACCAGCGCTTCTCGGCAACACAGTATGCGTTACTCTCCAGCTTGATGGCAGTCAGCCGCGATATTTTAGTTGCCCCAGCGGGTCGAATCGCAGAAGCCACTGGTTGGCCTTCCTTTTTCCTAATTAGCATCGCCGCTGCCTTGCCTGGATTACTGCTGCTGCCTATTTTTGCTCCCTGGAATTCGCGTTCCGTGCCAGAAATGCCTAGAGAGGTACTAGATGATGAAGACGATGACTCTCAACAGTTGTAGGATAGAAACAGAGAGCTTAACAAATCTTAAACACAATTCTTAGAAAAGTCTTTCTCTATGGCTATCTTTCGTCAGTACATTGTTCCATTGATCGTGGTGTTGATCTTTTTTGTGGCGCTGGTGGCAGTTAGCGCCCGCATCTTTTTACCCTCTGACATGGCAGCACCCGCACCTATTGAG
>NZ_JAMPJZ010000070.1:0-30880 GCF_039961835.1 Trichocoleus sp. ST-U1 | reverse complement strand
AATTGCTTCGTCAACTTGGTCTGCGGCTTGATTGCCTACTGTCACCAGCCCAAGAAGCCTTCCCTGCTCATTGATGCGGCTTTGCCTGCTTCTGCTTAACCCGAACTGACGTTAACTAATGACAAAAATTTTTCTACAACGATTAGGAAAAATAAGTGAAATTGAATCTAGTTAATTATTTTTTTGATGATTGGTCAGTAATGGATAATCGGTTTTTTATCCTTCCACCTATTCTTTATTAACCATTACCAACCTGACAAATAAAATAAGTTTCCACCCAAAGTTGACGCTAGAACTTAGGCATAGCGGTCAGTGCGATCTCGCTGACTCCCCAAGCTTCAAAGAACTGGCGATAGAGAACTTTACTGGCTGAGGTCAAGTCACCATCTGGATCGATGATTCCTCCTTGGAGGATTTTGCCCCCATCTGTGCGGAAATCCAACCTCAGATCGCCATTTTCATCTTGTTGAATGATAAAATTTCCGTTTGCCAAAACTTGACCAGCACGACTTAAAATAGCGCAGCGCATCGTTAACGACTTCCGATATAAATAGAACACAGTTAACCATGTCACTAATCTGTGCCGTCGTCAACATAGCTCGTTGAACACAGGATTTCAGTAATCTCAGCCTTTCATCCTGCACCACTTGAGGAAACATTGATGATGTCTCACATCAAGCGCCGTCAGTTTTTGCAATTTGCCGGATCGACGCTGGCAACTTTGGGTTTAAGCCATCTGGATGTGATACGAAAAGGCGATCGCTATGGCAAAGTCCTCGCGCAAAGCACACCCCGCAAACTGGCGCTGCTGGTGGGAATTAACGCTTATCAAAATAGTAGCGATCGCTTAGCGGGTTGCATTACCGATGTGGAAATGCAGCAACATCTCCTGATTCACCGCTTTGGCTTCAACAATAACGATGTCCATATCCTGACAGATGCCCAAGCCACTCGCGAAGGTATCTTGGGTGCATTTGACGAATATCTGATTGGGCAAGCGAAGCCGGGAGATGTTGTGGTGTTTCACTTCTCCGGGCACGGTTCGCGGGTAGATGACAGCCCAGAATGCGATGAAGTGGTCTTAAAACTGAGCGAAAGTTGTTTAAACAGTACCATTGTCCCTGCCGATAACTCTCTACCTTTGGTTGCCCGTCGCCGTGGGGGTATTGCATCCGATATCACAGGACACACGCTGTTTTTGCTGGCGTCAGCGGTAAAAACAGAAAACCTGACAATGGTTTTGGATAGTTGTCATGCTGGGGGCGGAAAACGGGGGAATTTGAACGTCAGGGCGCTGGATGGTGGCGTGCAAGTTAAAGTCAGCCCAGTGGAGAAAGAATATCAGCGGCAATTGCTATCGCGGGTAAATTTATCCCCGGATGAGTATATTCAGGCACGCAGGGCAGGAGTTGCCAAAGGGATCGTCATTGCTGCCGCCGATCGCAAGCAACTGGCGGCGGATCAGCGCTTCAACGGCTTTGCGGCGGGGGCATTTACTTATGTGATGACGCAGTATCTTTGGCAGCAAACCGGGGATGAACCCGTGGCGAGTGCAATCGCAAATATTGCCCGTACTACTAACCAGATTTCTTCTACGGGTCAAATTCCAGAATATGAAGCTAAGCAAAAAAGCAATGAAGAGGAACCCGCTTACTTCCTAAACCAACAGACTCTCCCGGCGGAAGCGGTAATCACCAAAGTTGAGGGAGATGGGGTGCACTTGTGGTTGGGAGGTGTCAATTCCCAAAGCATCCCTGCCTTCGATCGAGGTGCGATTTTGACAGTGATAGACGCTCAAGGCAAGGAGCAAGGATTGGTACAGTTGGAAGCGAACTCGCGCAAAGGATTAACGGCGCGGGGCAAACTCCTAAATGCAGGAAGGGGTGGGGTTTCCTCGCCTCCGCAACTGGGAACATTGCTGCAAGAGCGAATGCGCGGGATTCCCAGCGATATGACTTTACCGATTGGTCTAGATCCATCGCTGGGTAACGACACAGCTAAGGCAGAACAAGCCCTCAAGGCTATCCAGCGCCTCAAAATCTTGCCTTTACAACAGGAAGAATATGTCGCCTACCTCTTAGGACGAATTACCCAGGAGAATCGTCAATTTCAGAAAAATGGAGAGACTCCTAATTTAACCTCTGTGCCCGATATGGGCAGTGTCGGCTTATTCACTCCAGCACTAGAACAAATTCCTGGCTCTTTTGGTGTATCTGGTGAATCGATAGAGGCGGCTATCACCCGTCTCACCCCGAAATTTAAGTCACTGCTAGCAGCTCACATTGCCAAGATGATACTCAATCCCGGTTCCTCTCGGCTGAATGTAGTGGCTTCCATGAAAAGAGCGGAGGGCGAGACATTTGCAACTACTTTCCCGATTCGCGGTTCACAAAACAGCAGCAATTCTTCAACTCAAAACTCAAAACTCCCCTTGGGGACACCGATTCAGTTTGTGGTGACGAACCAGGAAGATCGGGATCTCCACGTATCCGTTTTAGTAATCGATCCTGAAGGAGAAATGACGATCGTTTTTCCGAATACCTGGACGGTGGAAGAGAATGCAACTCTGATGAAAGCAGGAGAAACGCGACAAATCCCGCAACCGGGAAAAGATAAGTTCAGATTTAAAGTCGCAAAACCCGTCGGCATGGTAGAGGTTCTGATAATCGCCAGTGGCACTCCTCTTAAGCAAGCGCTCAAGACATTACAGGAAGTGGCGAGGGTGCGAGGACAGGCACCAGGGTTGCCAATGACGCTGGGTGAGGAACCAACTAAGTTAATCGACGGTTTGCTAGAAGACTTTAACCGAGGCGCAGGAAATAGTCGTGGTGGTGAGAAGGCAGAGGTTCGGGGGCTGGGGCTAATTAATCGTGTCGATACTCAAGAGTTGGCGGCGATGTCAATTACCTTTGAGTCGGTAGAAACATAAGCAATTATCGCCATTCCAGGATGGGGTGCGATACATCTGTAGGGGCATGACAATCAAAAAGCCCCTACCGTTAGAAGCGTAATATATTCCAGCCAACTGAGAAATGGTATAGATGAATCTATGGTAGATATCCCGTGCAATGGTATTCAGATACCCAACTTACGGCTGAACAGATGTCGAATGGTGAACGGGTAACAACACTTTGAAAGTAGAACCCTGACCAAGTTTACTGGTGACAGAAATAGAGCCAGCGCAACGTAGGAGAAGTTGCTGCACAATGGTTAAACCTAATCCAGCACCGAAAACTTCTTCCCCCGGTGCTAGGCGTCCGCGATAAAAGCGGTCAAAAATCTTGGGCAATTCGTTCGGGGCAATGCCGATGCCGGTATCGCGAAATTCCAACTGTACGTATTCGCCTTGTTGCTTGGTGCGTACCACCACCTGACCGCCAGTGGGAGTGAATTTAATGCTGTTGTGTAGCAGATTGATAATAATTTGTCGCAGCCATGCCTCTAAGCAGGAGACAGCCGGAAGGTTAGGACTGACCGTGTAGCCTAACTGGATACCTTTTTCTTGAGCGATCGCTTGATAGGTGCTGACAACTCCAGGCACAATGTCTGCTAACTGCACCGGATGCAGAGTCGTTGGTGTTGTTGCCCGATCTAGCTGGACTAGCTCCATCAAACCGCTAATCAAAGAAACTTGGCGATCGCACTGTGTATGCAGCAAATGCAGGTAGCGCTGACGCTGCGAGGGTTTGAGTTGTGGGGACTCTAGCAGCGTCAGCGCGGTTTTCATGTTGGTTAGCGGCGTCCGCAGTTCCAACAGCGCATTGCTTAGTAGTTCATCTTTAAAGCGCACTTCATCCAGCAAAGCTTGATTTTGCCGCTGGAGTTCGGCGATTTCCGTTGTTGATGCATGATTGGCGGCAGCACCCCGCCCGATTTCCTCTTGCTGCTGGACTTGTTTTACCAGTAACTGAGTCAGGATGGATGCGATCGCTCGATTCTGTACTAAATCGGGTGATTGCGGTAAGGTAAATAGCTTGTCCCAGTTGCTGAGGAGAGTCTCTTCAGTGGGCGCGATCGCGGGTCGGATTCCCTGCAAAACCTCCTGAATCACTGGCTTGTCAAAAGCGCAAATTGTCAGCAGCGGTCGTCCTCGCTTGTCCTCCGTGCCTGCTGTAGCCATTTGCTTTTGCAAAGCCAAAACGCTTTCGCTAACGCCTGACTGTGCCCCGTAAGGATTGCCTAGGGCGCTCTTATTCCGGTACTGAGAAGCGAGAAACTCTTTTGAGTCTATATTTTTGATTTGATCCAAATCCTTTGAAGTTGTCTGGGCAGATGGCTTAGCGCTGCGGGGTCGATGAGCCAAAATTAAGCCGCAAAAGCGTTCGGATAGCACTAACAAAAAATATTCTCTGGAAATTGCGTTTTCCGGCTTCAGTTGAACTGGAATAATCTGCGAGGCGGTGGGGGAAATTTTTGGGGAGCCGGTGAGTGCATAAGGGGAATTTTCAAATTCTTCCTGGCTTTGGCTCTCTCCTGCTTCTACTCTCTCCTGCTCTCGTCCCTCTTTGCCGTTACAGACATAAATGGTATGCCCAACCTGCCCCCGCTCCTGATATTGTTCTATCTGCGCCTGCCAGCCTTCTCCAGGCGGTAGCTTTACCCAGAGTTTGGCTGGCAGTTGTTGGTCAATCAGTACGTCCATCAGCGCCCACAGCAAGGACTTGAGCGTAGTTGCACTCACGGCAAGCGGCTGAGGCGCTGACTCTACACGCAGAGCCAATTGGTAAAGGGATGCATCCATAAGATTTTAAGATTTTAGAGGTTGCTTTTGGATGAAAAGGTGACTTGTTAAATGCACTGATGTCTCAACAAATGGGTGAAAATCAACTTGGATGATTTTGAAGACTTTTGACTGGAAACTTCTTTGTAGCTACTTTTAGCGCAGCGGTGCGGATCGCAGATTGGGAGAAACCAGAGATAGTTTCATCTTGATTTCTACCCATCTAGCGAGTGTCTCTTTAATCCTTTCCCAGCCATCAATCTCCATTTCAAGAGACAACAAGTTAGATTGAATTGCGCCTAGTTACAAGTTAACCGCTCCACTCTAAAATCTAAAATCCACAATTGCTTTAACCAGGCATCCGCTTTAATAGGGCATCCCGTGCTTGTTCTCGATCGTCAAAGTGGATTTTTTCCGTTCCTAAGATTTGGTAGTCTTCATGACCTTTACCAGCAATCAGGACGCCATCACCCGGTTGGGCTTCTAAAATGGCGGTATGAATGGCAGTCGCGCGATCGCTAATCACCACCACTGGTTGAGCCGAGGTTGGTATCCCGGCGACAATATCTTGCAAAATCCGTTCTGGATCTTCCGTCCGCGGATTGTCGGAGGTAACAACGGCTTTGTCTGCTAACTGCGCGGCAATTTGACCCATTTTCGGGCGTTTAGTGCGATCGCGATCGCCTCCACAACCAAAGACGCAGATCATCTTACCGGGAATAAACGGACGCGCCGCTTTTAGCAAATTCTCCAAACTGTCCGGCGTGTGAGCATAATCGACAATAACGCTAATCTCTTGCTGGGAACCGATTTGCACTCGTTCCATCCGTCCCGGCACTCCCGAAAATTGGGGTAGCGCCGCCGCAATTAACTCCAAATCTACTCCCAGATGCAACACTGCTCCCACAGCGGCAAGTAAATTTTCCAGATTGTACTGCCCTACCAGGGGAGAACGGAAAGCCACATCACCTTTGGGGGTATGCATCACCCCGCTGACTCCCGTTGGCTCATAACTCAGGTCGCTCATCCACAAATCGGCGGTTGTATCGTTGACACTATAGCGCCATACTTGGTCTGGATTTAACCGTTCGATCAATCGCTGTCCATAAGAATCATCTGAATTAATTACCGCCCGCCCTTTGAGATATTCAGGGCTAAACAGCAACGCTTTTGCATTGAAGTAATCTTCCATGTCGTGGTGGAAGTCTAGATGATCCTGGGTGAGATTGGTAAACACCGCAACCGAAAACGGACAACCTAAAATCCGACCTTGCGCCAAAGCGTGGGAACTTACTTCCATCACACCCATCTGAGATCCGGCTGCGATCGCGTCTGCCAGTTGTTTTTGCAGTTCGACAGCAAAAGGCGTCGTGTGGGCAGCGGTTTGTTGAAAGCCAGCCCAACGGGCATACAGCGTCCCAAATAAAGCCGTTGGTAACTGGCTCCAAGTCAGGAAAAATTCGATTAAATGAGTCGTTGTCGTTTTGCCATTCGTGCCAGTGACGCCAATCAGTTTTAGCTGTTGCGCTGGGTAGCCATAAAAGGCAGCAGCAACTTGGGCGCAAGCTTGAGTCATGTCTGCAACTGGAATCACGCAGGCATCTTCCCCTTTGGGAGGATGTTTTTGGGCAGCTTGAGAAGAAACCAGGGCGGCGACTGCACCGGATGCGATCGCGCCTTCCCAAAACTCCCCTCCATCCACTCGCGTTCCGGGCATCCCGATAAACAAATCTCCCGGTTGACAAGCATGGGAATTTGTCGTTAAGCCCTTAACTTCCAATTCCAGAGCAGTCTGACTAGAGGGTTGCTCAATCTGGGGAATGGTTGCTAATAACTCTCGCAATTTCATCTTTAGTAACTCCTCACAATCGTCACGAGTCATTAATCGTTAGTCATGAGTCATCGGATCGTTAGCAGGCGGACGCTCGACTCAAGACTATTCGCGCTTATTCTTTATCTTTTACAAGCAAATATTTCTGTAACATTTGCGCCAACTGTTGCACCGTAGCGCGGGGAGAAGGACGGGGTAACGGTTCTTCTACTCGATCTGTACGCTGAGATCGAACCCTAAACAGGACAGGAATTTCATATTGATAGGCTTGAAACCAATCTTCGCGGGTAGTGATATCCCGGATTTCCAGTTCAATGGGGGGGTTTGAAACTTGTTCGAGTTTTTCTTGTAACCCCTCGCACAAGTGGCAACCCGGCTTGCTGTACAGAATTAACCGCACTCAATCTCTCCAAAAAACTTTTATAGGGCGATGATAGCTCCTAGTGCAGTTTGGCAGAAATCAATTGCCGGTTCAACAATTAGAAGTTATCTCATCTTTTCTTCAAAGCGGACACCCATCCCAAAAAAAAGCAGCAGAATCATTCTGTGACTGGCTACGCTTTGCCTCTACAATCCTTCCTCTCGATAGCAGGATGTTGGCGAGGGAATGTAGGCGGGGTGATTCTTGTCCGCGCCCATGTCTGCGCCAGTAGAATGCCATGCAATTCTTTACACGATGTTCATTTATAGCCCTGTTCTCCGATCGGGTTAGGTGCTTATAAGAGGTAAAATAATTTGTAATAAAGAATTCAGAAATTCACTAGAAACGTACCATGAGCGATAGCACCACAGCTCCCGTTAGCATCTCCTCGTTTAATCTGGATGAGCTTAACCAAAAATTTGACAAAGCTCATCCCAGAGAGATCCTGGCTTGGTGTGTTACAAATATCCCCACGGGACTGGTGCAAACCAGCGCCTTTAATGTGGATGATTTGGTAATTACGGATCTTTTATACCGCGATCTCAAACCAGCAACGCCAGTACCAGTCTTGTTTCTGGACACGCTGTATCACTTTCCTCAAACCCTGGAGTTAGTTGCTAAAGCGCAGGCACTTTACAATTTAAACCTCCAAACTTACAAAATTCCCGATCTAGACTCCCGCGAAGCCTTTGCGGCTAAATACGGCGAAGCGCTGTGGGATAAGGACATCACTCAATTTCACCACCTGACCAAAATTGAACCATTGCAACGGGGTCTAGCAGAACTCAGCACCGTTGCCTGGATTACCGGACGCCGCCGCGACCAAGCCGTGACTCGTGCTGATATGCCAGTCTTGGAACTAGATTCACAGCAACGGCTGAAAGTGAATCCTCTCGCCAACTGGACACGCAAGGACAGCTGGGCTTATGTGGCTGAGCATGGCATGATTTACAATCCTCTGCACGATCAGGGATATGCCAGCATCGGCGACGAACCCATCACGACACCCGTTGCTGAGGGTGAAGACGAACGCGCAGGTCGCTGGCGCGGCATGGGTAAAACCGAATGTGGAATTCACATTTAGAATGTCTAATGGGTAATAGGTAATGGGTAATGGGTAATGGCAAGAAGATTACCCATTACCCATGACCAATCACCAATTACCAATTAGCAAAATGATTAAAATCCTCCACCTATCCGATATTCACATGGGGAGTGGCTTCTCCCACGGACGGGTCAATCCGGAAACCGGAGTAAACACACGCCTTGAGGATTTTGTCAATACTTTATCGAAGTGTATTGACCGAGCGATTGGGCAAAGCTCAGATGGAGAGAATGCCGAACCCGTCGATTTAGTCTTGTTCGGTGGAGATGCTTTTCCCGATGCAACGCCGCCGCCATATGTACAGGAAGCGTTTGCCAGTCAGTTTCGCCGCTTAGTCGATGCTCAGATCCCAACGGTGTTGCTCGTGGGGAATCACGACCAGCATTCTCAGGGGCAGGGAGGCGCAAGTTTATGTATTTATCGGACATTAGGAGTGCCAGGGTTTATTGTCGGCGATCGCATCGTCACCCACCGCATCGAAACCCGCAGCGGTCCCGTCCAAATCATTACCCTCCCTTGGCTCACCCGTTCCGCCCTGCTGACGCGCCCGGAAACTGAAGATTTGTCTCTAGCCGAAGTCAACGAGTTATTAATTAAGCGTCTTGAGCCTTGCCTGGAAGGAGAAATCCGGCGTCTAGATCCGGAAGTACCAACCGTTCTTTTAGCTCACCTGATGGCAGACCGAGCTAACTTAGGTGCAGAGCGCTTCCTAGCAGTCGGCAAAGGGTTTACCATCCCCATCTCGATGCTGACGCGACCTTGCTTTGACTACGTCGCGTTGGGGCACGTCCACCGACATCAGAACCTCAACAAGTCGAACCAGCCTCCAGTGATCTACCCAGGCAGTATTGAGCGAGTCGATTTCAGCGAAGAAAAAGAAGACAAAGGCTATGTGATGATTCAGTTGGAACGGGGCAATACCCAGTGGGAATTTTGTCCCCTCCCTGTGCGCCCCTTCCGGACTATCGAAGTGGATGTCTCTGATGCAGCTGAGCCGCAAGCCGCTTTAATCAAAGCGATAGGCAAAAAAGATATCAAAGATGCTGTCGTGCGGCTAATCTACAAACTGCGTTCCGAGCAGATAGATTTGATTGATAATAACGCCCTGCACGCCAGCTTAAGTGACGCCCACACCTACACGATTCAGGCGGAATTAGTCAGTCAGCTAGCGCGTCCTCGCTTGCCCGAACTCGGTTCTAGTGCCAGCACCGATCCTGTGGAAGCGCTGAAAACCTACTTAGCCAATCGGGAAGACCTTAAGGATATTGCCGCCTTGATGCTGGAAGAAGCCCAGAAGTTACTAGCACATGAGGAAGAGGCGTGGTTCAACGCCGCTGACATAGAGGAAGCATTAGAGGCAGGAACAAATCAATCCAGTCAGCAATCTGTGGCAACGACAGATTCCCAACTGCGTTTACTGTAAAAGTCTTGCTTGAATTTGTGCTAAATCTGCAAGGATTCAGTATTACTTAGTATGTGCGTATTTTTCATACTAAGTATTGTTTAGTATACGTATAATTACATAAACTAAAAAGCAGGTTTGAGCGTATCAGCAAAAAGCAAAAGACTCTGAAAAAGTTTAAAATTTAGATAAATAGATTACAGAATTTGAGTAAATGAGCTTTCGGGAACAGACTTCTCAGCAAGTCACAACGCAGTCTTTAATGTCTAAATTTTTACCAGCAGTTTTAGTCGTAGCTGCTTTTAGCGTTGGTGCAGCGGCACACATCCAACCAGCTTTGGCGGGAACTTGTGCGGCAAAGTGCCCCCCAGCCCCGATTCAGTTCGTACCGGGACAACGCATCACCTATGAGGTGGTAAACCTGACATCGAGTTTGGTTCAGATGCAAAAGGTGGTAGGTACCGATCCGATTCCCCTCAATCCCGGACAAGTCGTGTCTTTCACGAGGGGAGGGGGTACAGACCCGAATCTATCACTTTTGCTGTGGGATGCGACGGGTTTACCCCTAGGAGTGAGACTTGCTAAACCGAATCCTAGAACTTTACGAATCGAAGTCCGTCCTGGTGGCCGTCCTCCAGGCGATCGCACAATTTATTTAAGAGATGACGGTCGGGTTGCTGTTTATTAAAAGCGATCGCATATCCCTATAGACCCAATCATTTAACGAATTAAAACTGATAGGATGGGCTGAGCCAGACTGCTGGAAATACGACGCCTGTGCAAGATCGCCCTCATTCAGAATCATCCCCTCGTCCTGCCCGATTGCCCAATCATCGATGGCAAATATTTCCAGTACGAGACGAACTAGCCCAACAGTTAGCTAAAACGACGGGTCTTTCACCACTGTTGAGTCAGGTACTGATTAACCGAGGCATTGAGACACCTGAAGAGGCGCAAGCATTCCTAGATCCAGAATCTCAGGTTTTGCCCTCACCTTTGGAAGAATTCCCCGACCTAGCAATCAGTGTGGAGTTGTTGAAAGAAGCGATCGCATCCCAGCACAAAATTGCGATCTGCGGAGATTATGATGCGGATGGGATGACCAGCACTGCGCTATTACTCCGGGCATTGCGGTGGTTAGGGGCACAGGTGGATTATGCGATTCCCAGCCGCATGAGTGAAGGATACGGGATTAATCGGCGCATTGTCGAAGAATTTCACCGGGAAGGCGTTTGGCTGATTTTAACGGTAGACAACGGCATTTCTGCTTTTGAACCGATCGATCGGGCACGGCAGCTGGGTGTCAAAGTCATTGTCACCGATCATCACGATATTCCCGAAAAACTGCCTCCAGCCGATGCCATTCTCAATCCCAAGCTGATTCGAGAATCTTCTCCTTATCGCGGGGTGGCGGGCGTTGGCGTCGCTTATATCTTGGCTGTCACCCTCGCCCAACAGCTGGGGCAAACGAAGGGATTGGTGAAGCCACTATTAGAACTTTTTACCCTCGGAACCATTGCCGATTTAGCACCGTTAACAGGGGTAAACCGCCGCTGGGTGAAGCGGGGTTTGCAACAATTACCGAATTCTCAACTAGCGGGAGTTCAGGCGCTGATTCAGATAGCGGGAGTACCACAAGGCACAGAGAACAGCGAAGCGGAAACTCCAAAATCTAAAATCCCAAATCCACAATCCTTAAAGCCAGAGGATATTGGGTTTCGCCTGGGGCCAAGAATTAACGCCGTGGGACGGATTGCCGACCCGCAGACGGTGATTGAATTGCTGATAACTGATGATATGGGAATCGCACTGGAACGGGCGATGCAGTGCGAACAAATTAACAAACACCGACAGCAACTCTGTGAAGAGATTGAACGGGATGCTGTTACTTGGTGTGAAGAAACCCAGATTATTGGAACCCCGAATAAAAAGTTAGATTCTGCCAGTGAGGTTTTACCTCAAATTCCAGATAAGTCGATTGACTTCCAGCAAGAACGGGTGTTAGTGCTGGTTCAACCGGGATGGCATCATGGCGTGATTGGAATTGTTGCCTCGCGCTTGGTGGAACGCTACGGCGTGCCGGTGTTTATCGGAACTTATGAAGATGAGCATCACGTCCGGGGTTCGGCGCGGGGGATTCCTGAATTTCACGTATTTGAAGCTTTGCAGTTTTGTCAGGATTTGCTGGGGAAATTTGGCGGACACAAGGCGGCGGGGGGCTTTTCGATGCCAGCCGAAAATCTCCCTGCATTGCGATCGCGTCTTAGCCTTTTTGCTCATCAGTGTCTGGAACCCCAGCACCTAAAGCCGCTGCTCAAGATTGACGTTCAGGCTAACCTCGACGATATTAATCTTGATCTGTACCAACAGATTGATGCCCTTCACCCGTGCGGGATTGAAAACGCCGATCCCGTATTCTGGACGCCGAATGTCCGCGTAGTTGAGCAAAAAATTGTCGGGAAGGGTCACGTCAAATTAAAATTCCAAGACTCTGGCAATAACGGGAGTCAGGTTCGGAAAATCGAAGCGATCGCTTGGCGATGGGGCAATTATTACCCTTTACCGTCGCGAGTCGATATCGCCTACAAACTGCGACAAAATACCTGGAATGGCAACACCACAATACAACTGGAGTTAGTAGGTCTACGACGTTCCACGGGGGAACCTCATCAATTGTCCTTCTCCCCAAGTCTGAAAGCTGAGTTTCACTACAACCAGCGTCGCTATACCTGTAGCCTTTCTGAGTCTTTAAAAGAGTTAAAAATTAGAAATCCCGAAGGCAAGGTTCTGGCGATTCAGCAAGGACACAGAATGGGTTTACTCGGAATCACGCGGGAAAACGCCAAAGAGGTTGATGTGACGAAACCTCCGTTTTATCCATTGATTAAAGCGGCAATGCAAGCGCTGGATCTACCGGGAAAAAATACCTAAGTTTTCTGAGAAAGCGAGATAAGATTTTTTAAGGCAAAGTAACGCAAAGGGATTTGCCAAGTTACGCAAAGCTATCTGCTCATCCTTTGCGTGACTCTGCGCTATCCTTTGCGGTACTGTGCGTTGAAAATACGATTTTGTGTCAAAATGCCAGTCTTTTAGAGGTCGCCGCCTCGAAATGCCAGCACGAAGATAACTGCTGGGCCAGCAAGCATAATTACCGCCACAAAGCCTAGCTGAGCAATGACTTCCCAGTTGATGCTGCTCAAACCGCTGAACAAGTCGCTGAAAATCTCCATTTGTCCTGCCTTTCTACGGGTATTTACAATGTGTTGATTTGAATAGCTAATTGGCAAATTTTGCCATCTAATCTTACCCAGCGATCGCGTCTTTTATTTAAAGAACTTTACAAAAGTATAAACAATGACAAAAAACCCTCAGAAAGTCGTTTCTTGTAGCTGGCAAGGAAAAACCTCTCTCCAAGGCGCGATTTATCGCGTCTAAACTGAAGAGACGAGAACTTTTTGAAAGATGGTTTGGAACAATGCCGACTTGGCGATGTGTTAAGCAATGTGGAGCCTGCTGTCATCTCGATCCAGCAGATCGCCCTGACTTAGATCAATATCTCATGCCAGAGGAGTTACAGCTATATCTGAGCATGGTCGGCGAAGGGGGATGGTGTGTGAATTTCGATCGGGAGACGAGAGAATGTCAGATTTATCTAGATCGTCCTCGCTTTTGTCGGGTGCAGGCAGATGTTTTTGAGGAATTGTACGGCATTGAGCCAGAGGAACTCAATGACTTTGCGGTGGAGTGTTGCCGCGAACAGATTGAAGGCGTTTATGGCGATCGCTCTTTAGAAATGATCCGATTTAACCAGGAAGTTGGCTTTTGAAACCGATTAGGAACTTAAATCTTCTGCAAGCAACCAAAGGTTGATATTTGCACCATATTCTGAGAAAATGAAAAGAATATGAAAATTAGCTAGCGTTGAGCCTAACTCAATAGTGAAACTTTCTGCACTGCCTCCTAGCCTGCCTGCCTTAGAGCGTCCTAGCGCCCAGGTACCTGCCGTTGAATCAGCGCCTTCACCCTCTTCAAAGATTAGCCATTCTAAATCTCAAAAGCCAAAAGTGAAGCTTTTCCAGCGGGTGCCTTGGACAGTCTTTAGCTCCACGTTCTTGACGATCTTTTTGGCAGAAATGGGAGATAAAACTCAGGTGGCAACGCTGCTGATGAGTGCAGAATCTCAGTCGCCGTGGTTGGTGTTTGCGGGTGCGGCGGTGGCACTAATCGCCACAAGCTTGGTGGGTGTATTGTTGGGGCGCTGGCTGGCAACTCGGCTGTCTCCTAAAACCTTGGACATGGCAGCGGGAGCTTGTTTGCTTTTCGTTTCTGTGATGTTGCTGTGGGATGTCGTGCATTTTTAAGCTGCAAGATTTTCACGTTGCAAGGTTGGCACGTTGTAAAGTTCAACCTATCAGCGATTCAAAACTTTCAACCTTTAACCCTTCCAACCTTCAACTATGGATTGGCATCTTCTCGGAATTAGTTTCATCACGGTATTTTTAGCGGAGATTGGCGATAAAAGCCAATTGGCAGCGATCGCGCTCAGTGGCAGTTCTAAATCTCCCCGCGCCGTGTTTCTCGGAACGATCGCCGCACTGCTACTGGCTAGCTTCCTGGGAGTCATTGCTGGGGAAGGCGTGGCGGTGCTGTTACCTGCGCGGTTACTCAAAGCGATCGCAGCCATTGGGTTTGCCTTAATTGCCGTCCGCTTGTTGTGGCCCGATACCGATGTGCCAGAAGATTTAGAAGAGACACCGTAGAGATCGGGTTTGGGCTTTGAGTTCTTACATTGGGAAGAAAAATTCCAGCCAGAAAAACATTAATTCTGGAAAAAGCCCGTAAAAAAACAAGGCTTTAGCGCTAGGAGTGTCAACATAGATTTAGTCAGTTGCAGCGCTTCCCACTATGAGCTATTGCCTCAATCCAGCTTGCCCAAACTCTCAAAATCCCTCTGATACAAAGTTTTGCCTGACTTGCGGCACTAAGTTGCTGCTCAAAGACCGTTACCGTGCCATCAAACCGATTGGGCAAGGCGGCTTTGGTAGAACTTTTTTGGCAGTGGATGAAGATAAACCTTCTAAACCGCGTTGTGTAATCAAGCAGTTTTACCCGCAAGCCCAAGGCACCAGCACGGTTAAAAAGGCAATTGAGTTATTTAATCAAGAAGCGATGCGGCTGGATGAACTGGGTAAACATTCCCAGATTCCCGAATTACTGGCATATTTTACTCAAGACGATCGCCAGTATTTGGTGCAAGAGTTTATCGACGGGCAAAACTTAGCCCAAGAATTGGCACAAGTAGGTGCTTTTAGCGAATCTCAAATTCGTCAGTTGCTGAATGATTTATTGTCAGTGCTGCAATTTGTCCACAGCCAACAAGTAATTCACCGAGATATTAAGCCAGAAAATATTATTCGCAGAAGTCGCGATCGCAAGCTCGTTCTGGTTGATTTCGGCGCGTCTAAAGTTGCCACCACTAACGCCCTCAACCAAACGGGAACCAGCATTGGCAGCCCTGAATATGTGGCACCAGAGCAAGCCAGAGGCAAAGCTTCTTTCGCTAGCGATATTTATAGTTTAGGCGTCACCTGCATTCATCTATTAACTCAGCGCTCTCCGTTTGACTTGTACGATATTAACGAAGATGCTTGGATTTGGCGGCAATATTTAATCTCTAAAGTTAGCGATTCGCTGAGCAAAATTCTGGACAAAATGCTGCAAACTGCTCCCAGTCGGCGCTATCAATCAGTAGAAGAAGTCTTGAAAGACCTGAATCCTTCGCCAGCCCAAGTCACGGTAATTTCTCATACACCGGCGACACCTGCCAAGCCTCTGAAATCATCGCCGGTGACACCACTCGTTGCCAACAAGCCCCCTAATACATCCAAAAGCCAAATTGATATTGAATTAGAGGCTTTAAAAGCCGAAATAATGGGTGGTAGCACCGCCAAAAACGAAAATCAAAAATCGGCGTCCCCACAACCTCCATCTTCAAATCCTGCTAAAGCTAACAGCCAGGTCGATCTGGAATTGGAGGAGCTAAAAAGTCAGTTTCTGGGATCTCCAACGCCCAAAAAGCCCCCTCAGAGCTAGCGCCTTGGGGATGGCTGTTTGGAAGGCACCGCCATCAATTAAACAATCTCAAACAGCGATCAGAGGCTGAATGCGAGCCGGAAATCCAGCCGAATTGAGTGCCTCAACAGCCGTGTTGTGGTCTTGCACCCAGAATTGACGACCAAGGCGAACGGTTAAGTGCCGCTGTCCTCCTTTCACCGTTGCAATCACCGGGACATTTGCTTTGTCTTTATCGCCTGAGTGTTCTTGGAGATTGGTCATCAAGCGATGCTGTTCCGCAATGTCACCCGCTTGATGAGGTGTCAGTTCCACCATCACCATCCGCACTTGTTCAATGGGTTCTGTATCCTCAACGATCAGCTGAGTTTTATCGTCTCGCCTGTCTACTTTTCCCCAAATAATCAGGCGATTATCCACGACCAGATGTAAGTGAATGCGTTCGTAAGTTTTCGGAAAGACGACGGCTTCAGATTGACCTGTTAAGTCTTCGATTTGCAAGATCGCCATGCGATCGCCTTTTTTGGTGACTACGGGTTTGATCCCGCTGACTATCACAATGGCGCTAAGAGTCGTATCCTCCCGCTGGTCGCCGAGTTCGCTAAGATTAATCGGAGCGAGAATTTGAGCGGATTTCCGCACAGATTTAAGGGGATGGTCAGAGACGTAAAAGCCTAGCAGTTCTTTCTCAAAATGTAACTTTTCGTGTTGAGAAAAATCAGGTATGGCTGGAGCCTTAGGAGCAGATTCAAAGCTACTTTCTGTTGTCGTATTTCCAAAGTCAAAGAGATTTCCCTGCCCACTGGCTCGGTCTTTAGCGCGATTTTGCCCCCAAGGGAGAACTAGCTCAAGGTCTTTGCTTAATTGCTGTCGGTTGGGTTCGAGGGTATCAAACGCACCGCATTTGATCAAAGCTTCTAAGGCGCGGCTGTTAACTGTGCGAAGATCCACGCGATCGCACAAATCAGCCAAAGACTTAAAATTGCCCCCGGTTTCCCGTGCTGCCAAAAGACACCGAATTGCCCCCTCTCCCACATTTCGGACTGCCGACAATCCGAATAAAATACTATTTTGCAGGGGTGTAAAATCAACTCCCGATCGATTAATATCTGGCGGCTCCACTTGAATATTCATACTCAAACAAGTGGTGATATATTTTTGCACCTTATCCTGGTCGCCACTGTTAGATGTCAGCAGCGCTGCCATGTATTCAACGGGATAATTTGCCTTTAAATATGCCGTTTGATAAGTTACATAAGCATAAGCCGTTGAATGGGATTTATTGAAGCAATATTCGGCAAATTTAACCATCTGCTCGAATAAATCTTCAGCAATCTTTTCCTTTACTCCATTTTTAGCAGCTCCATCAATAAAGGCTTCTCTATGCTTTTGCATTTCCGAAACCTTTTTTTTACCCATCGATCTTCTCAATAAATCTGCTTGTCCTAGAGAATATCCTGCTAAATCCTGAGCCATTTTCATGATTTGTTCTTGGTAAACAAGAACCGCATAGGTTTCTTGCAGAATTGGCTCTAGTAAAGGATCGACATACTTGATTTCTTCTCGACCATGCTTGCGGTTAATAAACAGAGGAATCAGACCCGCATCTAATGGTCCCGGTCGATAGAGAGCAAGAATTGAGGAAATATCTTCGATGCTGGAAGGCTTCAGGTCGCGCACAATCTGACGCATTCCAGAAGATTCTAATTGAAAGATGCCTTCTAATTCACCTTTTTCTAATACTTCGTAGGTCTTTTGAATATCCGGGGGTATTTTTTTAACTTCACTTTTGGCTAAGATTTTCTGAGCTTTTCTTTCGTCAAGTGGGAGTTGATCGGGATCGAGGGTAATATTTTTATTTTGCTTAATTAGATCGATGCTTTTCTGGATCATGGTTAAGTTTCTTAACCCCAGAAAGTCCATCTTTAATAACCCCAGCGATTCCAAGTCTTCCATGAAATACTGGGTAATGACTGAGCCGTCATTATTTCGTTGTAGCGGCACAATTTGATCTAAAGGTTCTGCTGAAATCACGACTCCGGCGGCGTGTACCCCGAAAGTTTTGTTCGTTCCTTCAATTCGCATTGCCATATCAATCCAATGGCGGACGATAGGGTCATTATTGTATTTTTCTTTAAACTCTGGTGCGGGGGTATCATCCGAAATCATCACCTTGAGTTTTGTTGGCTTACCTCGCACTACTGGGATCAGTTTTGCCATTTTGTCTGCATCCCCATAGGGAATATTCAACACTCTGGCGACATCTTTTAACACCGCTTTAGACGTGAGGCGGTTAAAGGTAATAATCTGCGCCACCCTATCCGTGCCATACTTTTGGGTAACATATTCAATCACTTTGTCCCGTTGTTCAATGCAGAAATCCGTATCAATATCTGGCATAGATTTCCGTTCTGGGTTCAAAAATCGCTCGAATAGTAACCCATGATGGACGGGATCGATGTTAGTAATTTTTAAGGCATAAGCAACCAGAGAACCCGCCGCAGAACCGCGACCAGGCCCCACTGGAATATTATTATCTCTGGCATATTTGATATAATCCCAAACAACTAAAAAATAAGTTGAAAATCCCATCTGTTGCATCATTTTCAACTCATACTCCAGCCGCTCTTTGTAGATGGGATCGACTTCAGCACGAGAGCGATAACCAAACCGTTCTAAGAGACCTTTCCAGGTAACATCTTCGAGAAAAGTATCGGCGGTGTAGTCGGCTGGGATTGGATAATCGGGAAGACGAGGCTCACCGAGGATGTTGTAAGGTTGAACTTTGTCTGCGACTTCTAGGGTATTTGCGATCGCTTCCTCAATTACGTCGTCCGGTAGATGATCTCGAAACAGATATTTCATCTCATCAGCGGATTTCAGATATTCAGTGCCGCTGTAGCGCATCCGATTATCTTCAGAAATCAGTTTTCCGGTCTGAATACATAACAATGCGTCGTGAGCTTCGACATCGTTGCAAGAAATAAAATGGGAATCATTAGTAGCGACAATTTTTATGTCTAGTTCCCGCGCAATTTTTACAATCTCAACGTTAACTGTTCGGTCTTCTTGAGAACCGTGATCTTGAATTTCTAAATAAAAATCTTCACCGAAAACATCTTTATACCACTGAGCAGTTCGACGAGCAACATCTGGTCGGCGCTGAAGAATTGCTTGAGGAATTTCACCTCCCAAACAAGCACTGGTAACAATTAAACCTTCGTGGTATTCAGCTAATAATTCTTTATTGATACAGGGACGGGCAAAAATTCCTTTTCCCTGATACCCTTTAAGATGGGAAATTGTTGTTAACTTAACTAAATTTTTATAGCCTTTCGTATTTTTCGCTAAAACAACTTGGTGATATTTTTTTCTGCCGCGCTTTTGTTCTTCAATATCACCATTAACGACATACATTTCATTGCCAATAATCGGCTTAATCGTTTTCCCACGACAAACCTTAATTAGCTCAATCGCGCCATACATAACACCGTGATCTGTGAGCGCGATCGCAGGCATCCCCAATTTCAATGCTTGATCCACCAGTTCCGGTAACTGACTGGCACCATCCAGCAAACTGTAATCACTGTGAACGTGCAAACCAACAAAAGACATATTTGGTAATTGGTAATCGGTAATTGGTAATCGGTAATCGGTAATGCCAATTACCGATTACTAATCTAGAGTTTTGGAGCGCGTAGATGCCAATCGGTTGCTTGCTCATAGGCATAAGCGACTTGCAGTAGCAAATCTTCTCGCAACACGTTACTCATCATCTGTATCCCAATCGGTAATCCCTGGTCATCGAATCCACAAGGTAAACTCAATCCAGGTAAACCTGCAAGATTCAAAGGAATCGTCATCAGGTCATTTAAATACATACTCAAGGGATCTTCGCTATTTTCCCCTGCTTTAAATGCGGTGGTGGGAGCAGTGGGAGACACTAAGATATCCACTCTTTCAAAAGCCCGTTGGAAGTCTTGTTTAATCAAAGTGCGGACTTTTTGCGCTTTCAGATAATAGGCGTCGTAATATCCTGCTGAGAGAGCATAAGTGCCCAACATGATCCGCCGCTTGACTTCGGTGCCAAAACCAGCGGAGCGAGTTTGAGTATACATTGACAATAGATTGTCCGCGTCAGGCGTTCGGAAGCCATACTTCACGCCGTCATAACGGGCGAGATTGGCGGATGCCTCAGAAGGAGCAATGATGTAATAGGTAGGCAAACCGTAGCGGAAGCGGGGACAGGAAATTTCTTGAATTTCGGCTCCCAAATTTTGCAGCTGCTCAATCGCTTTTGTGACTGCTTGCCAGACGCAGGAGTCTACACCTTCGCCAAAAGTTTCTTTAATAAAACCGACTCTCAACTGACCTCTAGGTCTCAGGTCAGGTCGCAGGGATTTGGCGTAGTTTGGGATTTTAACGTCGAGACTGGTAGAGTCTTTGGGATCGTAACCCGCGATCGCTCCCAGTAAAATTGCCGCATCTTCGACTGTCCGCGCAAATGGCCCAATTTGGTCCAAAGAAGACCCATAAGCAACCAGACCAAAACGGGAAACCAGCCCATAAGTCGGTTTTAACCCGACAACGCCGCAGAAAGACGCTGGCTGACGGATAGACCCCCCCGTATCGGAACCGAGAGACACCACACACTCTCTTGCCGCCACCGCCGCCGCCGAACCGCCAGACGATCCTCCCGGCACCCGCTGTAAATCCCAAGGGTTGGCGGTGACTTGATAGGCAGAGCTTTCCGTAGAACTGCCCATCGCAAACTCATCCATATTCGTTTTGCCCACCATCACCGCACCAGCATCTGCCAGTTTTTGGGTCACGGTTGACTCGTAGGAGGGGACAAAATTTTCCAAAATCTTGGAACCGCAAGTGGTGCGAATTCCCTGGGTACAGAGATTGTCCTTGATGCCAATGGGAATGCCAGCCATCAGCCCAATTTCTTCACCAGCAGCGATTTTGGCATCCACAGCTTGAGCCTGTTCTAATGCTCTCTCTGCCGTCACGCTCAAAAAACTATTCAATTTCGGCTCTAGTGCCTGAATGCGGTCTAAAGCTTCTTGAGTGAGTTCTACAGCGGAGCGTTCTTTACTAATGAGTTGTTTGTGCAACTCGCGGATGGATGGCATGCTTTGCTTCTACCTTTAGTGACTCAAAGTCCAGATATTTAGTATAGGTCGTGGTTTAGACGCGATGGTTAATTCAGCAATCCTTTGGGATTGTGAAATTTTAGCGGGAAGTTTGGCAAACCCGAAAATGCCGAACCGAAGGTTGTTCTACACAAGACATCCCTTTCCCGACGCTGTCCAGTTACCCTCCAAGTCGAGCATACTGGATCGTGTCCGTAACACACGCCAGGTCAATTATGCGTCGATTTCAGTTTTGCGCGATCGCTCCCATCCGCTTTCTCGCTCAGAAAGTTTTGAGACTCGCAACCCTATTGCTATTGTCTCTAACATTTTTCGGTTGGACACTCCCAGTGCAAGCAGCGACCCAAATTAGCCCGCGCTTGGAAGAGCAAATTTTACAAGTGATTCGTCAGCACCCAGAAGTAATTTTGGAATCTGTTCAGGCATATCAGCAGCAACAACAACAGCGCCTAAGCCAAGCCCAGCAGTCATTTTTGCAGGAATTCAAGACCAACCCCAAGGCAGTCATTGGGGCATCTCCGACGACGGGAACAGAGTCGTCAAAGGTTGTGCTAATCGAATTTTCAGACTTCCAATGTCCTTATTGTGCCCAAGCGCATGACACGCTAAAGGAGCTGATCGCAAAGCATCCGGATGAAGTGACTTTAGCTTACAAGCATTTTCCCCTAGCTCCAATCCATGCGGAAGCCATGCCAGCGGCTAAAGCGGCATGGGCGGCACAGCAGCAAGGCAAATTCTGGGAATATCATGATGCTTTATTTGCCAAGCAAGACAAATTGGGCGACGACTTGTATGTGGAGATTGCCCAAACACTCGATTTAGATTTAGAGCAATTTAACCGCGATCGCGCCAGCGATACCGCTAGTGCTGCGATTGGACAGGATGTTCAGCTAGCCGAGAGTTTAGGGCTTGCAGGCACACCCTTTTTCTTGATCGATACTGAGACTTTCTCCGGTCCTATCCAACTGTCAGATATGGAAAATCTACTCACTGCTGCCAAGTAGTTCCAGCGTCATCAAGATTGAATCAGGATGGAGCGCTTTAAGCGTTCATTGCCTTTGAGCGCTTCTAACAGCCTCAGTCATTTAGCTGTACCTGAGTTGACAGAATGCCAGATTACAGAGAGGCTGTCACTTTGGTAACTAAAGGCAGTGTAATCAGAAACTCAGCTCCCTTACCGGGAGAAGAAATGCACTCCAGCTGACCACCATGTTTTTCGACGACCACTTGGTAGCTGATAGACAAGCCCAATCCGGTGCCTTTACCAATCGACTTGGTGGTAAAGAAAGGTTCAAACAGGCGCTGTCTAACCGTTTCAGTCATCCCCCGCCCATTGTCAGCGATGCGGATTTGCACCTGCTGGGGGTTCAGTAACTGGGTATAAATGGTGATTCGGCTGGGATTTTCTTTGATGTCCTGAGGCGATCGCTGAGCGTCCCGTTCGTCTAGGGCATCCATCGCATTGGAAAGTACATTCATAAACACCTGATTCAACTGACCGGCGTAGCATTCCACCAAGGGCAAATTTCCGTATTCCTTGATGATTTCAATGCCGCGACGGTCAGATTTGTCTTTCAGACGGTTGTGCAGGATGGTTAGCGTGCTGTCAATGCCTTCGTGAATGTTGACAGCTTTCACTTCTGCCTCATCCATGCGTGAGAAGTTGCGGAGTGCCAGCACGATCTCCTGAATTCGGTCGGCTCCAACTTTCATCGACGATAGCAGCTTCGGCAAGTCTTGCATCAGGAATTCTAGGTCAATCGCTTCAGCTTCTTCCTGAATTTCTGAATGCGGGTGAGGATAGTGCGTTTGATACAGTTCCAGCAACCTCAGCAAGTCTTGCATATAGTTGTTGGCATAAGTGAGGTTGCCGTAGATGAAGTTGACGGGGTTATTAATTTCATGGGCAACGCCAGCAACTAACTGTCCCAGACTGGACATTTTTTCAGTTTGTACCAATTGCGCCTGAGTCTGCTGGAGTTCCTTGAGTGTCTGCTCTAACTCGTGTGCTTTAGTACGGGTTTGATTGTACAGGTCTGCCTGGTTGAGCGCGATCGCAAACTGCTCGATCACGACCTGTAACAACTCGACCTCGCTATCGTTCCAGCAACGCGGTTCGGTGCTGTGGCTACAGCAAATTGCGACAACCATACCCCCAGGTAACTGAACGGGGATAATCAGTACTGTTCGCATTCCTAGCGTGCGTACAAAGTCTCGCCAAGTGGGATCTTCTACCGTCTCGATATCTTCTATTCGTAAGGTTTCCAGCTTTAGAAGTTTGGTCGCTAACACACCGAATGCCGATGCAGGATAGCGCCCGGTCAAATCGGGTAGGTGAGAAAGGCGAACTTCCGGAGAAATTTCCCAGTATGGCTCCTCTACATTGCCGTGATACCAGCCAAGATGACATCGATCGGTCTGAAGGACTTTCTGGATTTCGTGCAATGTTGTCTCTAAGATGGCATCAAAGTCAAGAGAATTGCGAATCTGGTTTGTGAGCCGATTAATTAACTGTTCGCGCTGTGCTTGCTCTTTTAGCTGCTGAACGGACAATCGCAAGGCATCTTCTACCCGTTTGCGTAAGCGAAGCTCGTCGTAGACATCGCTAATATCCCTCGTAATGACAACGATACCCAGAATGTTACCGTGAGCATCCCGCCAAGGAGCTTTTGTGGTTAAAAAGGTGGTGTTGATGTCACCATTAGAAACCACTTCCTCATAAGCTTCAGTAACGCCTGCTTCCATAATCTGACGGTCTCTCGCCATGATTTGGTGGGCAATGTCGGGAGGTAGCAGTTCAGAATCGTCTTTGCCAAGAATCTCCTCAATTGGCTTTCCAAAGAAGTTTGCCAAATTAGAGTTGAGCGCGATATGACGCCCCTGCCGATCTTTGACAAGGATGAAGTCTGGTGTACTTTCCAAAATAGAGTTTAAGAGGGCATTGCGTTCGCGCAGGTCTGCTTCTGCTTGTTTGCGTTCGTCTTCGACGCGCTTGCGATCGCTGATATCCGTTGAAATTCCACCTAGAGCGTAAGGCACACCATCCTCATCCAGAATTGGGAAATGCACCGAAACGTATGTATGCAAACCATCCTCATGGGGGATAACTTCTTCTGAGACGATGGCTTTTCCCCCTGCCAGAATCCGTCGATCGTTCTGTGTAAACTGCTGAGCCATTTCTTGGGGAAACAAGTCGTAATTCGTCTTTCCTTTAATCTCCTCTCTGGTAATACCAAATAACCGTTCAAATTCCCGATTAACCCGAATGTGTCGTCCTTGAATATCCTTTAAATAAATCACTGCCGGACAGTTATCGATAATCGCTTGTAGTTCTGCCTCGCTCTCTTTCAAAGCGGCTTCTGCCTGCTCTCGCTCTCGGATTTCGTCTTGCAGTTGTGCCACCACTGCTCGGAGTTCCTGAGTGCGTTCCTCGACTCGTTGTTCTAGCTCTAGCTTCCCTTGGTTCAGTGCTGCTTCCGCTTCCTTTCGCTCCGTGATATCTAGCAGCACCCCACAGAAGATAATTTCACCCTGATTGTTTTTCGTAGGGATAGAACTACCCTGCCACCAGCGTATCTCTCCATTTGGCTTGATTAATCGCCCTTCATAGTGCCAAGGGATGGATTGCTCAATCACTTCAGTGACCGATGCATAATAGCTTTCTAAGTCGTCAGGATGCACCTGACGAATGAACGCGCCGAAATCTGCCATCACCACCTCAGCCGTCACGCCTAGAAGATTCCAGATTCCTTCGCTCATATAATCTACTCTCCAGACATCCTTCCGGTTGGTAAACTGGAAAATCACCCCAGGTAGATTCGCGGTGGTATCTCTAAATCGTGCCTCCTTAACGGCTAAAGCTGCCTCAGCTTGTTTGCGCTCCGTGATATCTTCGATTGCCAGGATGATGCCGCCCATCACTCCGGTTTCATCTTGCCAAGGACGAATCTCCCATTTGCGCCAACCAGTTGAGCCATCCGTTCGCTGAAACGGTTCTTCTACCAACATCTCGACTGCTTCGGTCAAACAACGTTGGTATGCTGCCTGTAAGGGTTCCCAATCCGAGGGGCAAACTTCAGGATGCGATCGCCCAATAATTTCTGGTTGCTTCAGTCCCAGTTCGCTCAACCACCGCTGGCTGAAGAGCAGATAGTTGAGGTTGCAATCGAGAATGGCAGCCGCTAAGGGTAGGTTTTCAATGAATTGGAAACAAAGGCAATCGTGCTTCATCTGGCTCTGAGCCGGGAAGTGCTGTTTCATGAATTAGGGATTGGTTCCTACACTGGACAGTATCCAATACTGCGGCTTCTGCCCCTCCCCATCCGCATAGCAAAGTGCATGATGACGAAGAGGATTCGATATTTAGAGTTCCCTCTAAACAAAGGCTAGTAACATTTGTTGAAATAACGAATTGCAAAAAAACTAGAAGAATTCTGCGTATATAGATAAGTTTTATCGCTGACAAACTCAAGTGAGAGGCGTGCTACCACTCCACCTTACCAGCGCCCTAAATTCTGAATCAGGTTCAGCACAAGAATTCTATCGTGTTGGATTATACAAAGTTACTGAACGCGCCTTCCAGACTAACTTCCAGGCTAAATAGTAAGCGATCGCACCGATGACATCGACTGTAACGCGATTCAAAATGAAACTCAGCTAGCACAAACACTGAAAATTTTAGACGATCCCCTCGTAGTCAAAAATGGGGAAACTTTCTCGTCGGGTGCTGTCTATTTATCTAATACGGACAGTTTATCAACTCGTGGCAGCGAGTCTTAAAGTAACTTATGCGTCGAATTCAATTTTGGGCATTTGCCCCCATCGTTCTACTCGCTACGTTCTCTCCTTTGATGGTTCAAGCGCGGCAGCCTCTAGCAAATGTTAGCGGTAATATTGTCCCCGTTGGTTTTTCTCAAGAAGGCTCTCTCTTGCTAGCGCAGGCGACTACTCTCTCACCGCTGGAACAAGGAGTGATTGCTGAAATGAATAAGGCGCGGAAAAATCCCGCCGCCTATGCCGCCGTACTGGAGAATTGGAAAAAACGCTTCCAAGGTAAGCAAGTGAGAATGTCTGGAAACGTCTTTTTACAAACCCAAGAAGGTGTGAAAGCCGTCGATGAAGCGATTCGCTTCCTGAAATCCACTCGTCCTCTCCCACCTCTAAGTGCATCTAAAGGGATGTCATTGGGGGCTAGGGATCATGTGAAAGACCAAGGACCAAAAGGTAAGGTTGGTCACAATGGGAGCGATCGCAGCGATCCGTTTTCTCGCATCAACCGCTACGGTTCCTGGCAAACCACCGCAGCCGAAAATATTAGTTACGGCTCTGACACCCCTCAATCTATCGTCATGCAGTTAATCATTGATGATGGAGTTCCGGATCGCGGTCACAGAAAAAACATTTTTAACCCGGCTTTCCGAGTCGCAGGAGTGGCTTTTGGGTCTCACGCAAAATACAAATCGATGTGCGTGATTACCTATGCTGGAGGATATAAAGAGAAATAGGCTTCATGCATCACTCGTCCTCTTCATCTCATCAGCTCAGCGTTCTCCGCCAGGGAAAAGGCTTTCCAATTCTCTGTCTACACGGTCATCCGGGGTTAGGCAGCAGTATGTCTGTCTTCACTAACCACTTATCCCAAAAATTCCAAACTTTTGCCCCTGACCTCCGGGGATACGGCAATAGTCGCATCAAGGGTAATTTTAGAATGGAAGACCATTTAACCGATTTGGAGGCGCTTCTAGACCGCTTCCAGATTGAGCGTTGCCTGGTATTGGGTTGGTCGTTAGGGGGGATTTTGGCGATGGAGTTGGCGCTGAGGCTACCAGAGCGAGTCACGGGTTTAATTTTGATTGCCACAGCAGCACGCCCCCGTGGGAATCATCCGCCAATCAGCTGGCAGGATAATTTCTACACGGGGCTGGCTTCGATCGTGAACCGGGTACAGCCTGGGTGGGAATGGAATATTGAGACCTTTGGGAAGCGATCGCTCTATCGCTACCTGATCGAGCAACATACCCCTGGCGCTTACCGCTACCTCGCATTGGAAGCGATGTCAGCTTACTTGCAAACCTCAGCGGCGGCAACGCAGGCACTCAATACTGCTCTGAGAGCTGGTTACAACCGATTGGCGGATCTCCAGCAAATCCAATGTCCGAGTTTGATGCTGGCAGGAGCAAGCGATCGCCACATCACCCCTGAGTCCAGTTTAGAAACGGCTCATCACCTCAAGGATTGCCAATGGCACTGCTACCCGAATACCGCTCATTTATTTCCCTGGGAAATTCCCGAACGGGTACTGCGGGACATTGACTCTTGGCTCGATAGCCATCCACAAGTCGTGACGCCAGCCGGAGTTTAGATACCATCGTCGCCTCACCCTGTCCCGAAGTGATGCAGCCCCGACCAGAGGAGATGCATGTTCAAGTCTGGTATCCTTCCAATCTTGTGAATTCTTAGCATCCCAGAAGCATCTATTCCTAGCGATCGCACCCCTCTGGTAAACCCAGAGCGGTTAGGGGTAAGGTGCTAATGGGGATTCAAAGGAAGTGGATATCACCTGTGAAAAAGCTCAAAACCTAAGAAGGCTGACCGCTAAAAAACGTAGCTGTTCTTTGGCGGTCAAAACGCTCCCCCGACTCATCGTAAATCGTCAGCTTCTCTGGCTTACAGCGCTTCACAGTAGCCTTAATGCCTTTCGCTCCTTCTGCTTCCAGGTCTTCGATATAACCAGCTTTGGTTCTATCAGCTTCCTGGGAGCTGAGGAAAGGGCCAAAGTAGTAAGTACAACGGGGGTTGTCTGTGACAATCTCAACCCACGAAGCCCATCCAAAGAAGTGGAGAATGTTAATCAAGAATTCCTTCATGTTTTTGGCCTATCTTAGGGGATACAAAGCAGTCTTCTAAAAGGTTGTTCTTTACATTCTGTTATATTCTGTCATCTTTCTTTTTGAAAGTCTCTTTTGAAAGATTATTCAAGTAGAGCCGATTCGACCAGCGCTGACGATATATCTCATAAAGAGCCATTCCCCCTGCGACTGACGCATTCAGGCTCGGTGTGTTTCCCTGTAGCGGAATCGAAATCAGGAAGTCACAACACTTTTGTGTCAGAAGATTCAATCCTTCACCTTCAGAACCAATCACCAATACTACTGGCCCGGTAAATTGAGTAGTGTGTAACATTTGACCATCGCCTGCGGCGGTGCCATAAATCCAAAAGCCAGCCGCTTTCAATTCTTCTAAGGCACGGCTGAGGTTAACCACTCTGGAAACAGGAAAAGTTTCTAAAGCTCCGACTGCCACTTTCATGACGGCGGATGTGATTCCCACTGCTCGTCGTTGAGGGATCACCAATCCCTGGGCACCCAAAGCTTCTGCCGTGCGAATAATCGCTCCTAGATTGTGGGGATCGGTAATGCCATCCGCTACCACCAGCACTGGCTGCTCCGAGACGGATTTTGCCTGAGCGATTAACTCGCTCAGGTCAGTGTAAGCGTAGGGTGCGACTTGAGCGACCACGCCTTGGTGATTTGCCCCGTGGCTAATTTGCTCTAAGCGGCGCGCACTAACTTCATCGATTACCGTTCCCCGTTCCTTGGCTTTCAGTAGGAGGGAGTGAAACCGGGAATCATAACGCAAATTTGGCAGTATCCAAACCCGATTCAGCTGGCGATGTTTTTCCAAGGCTGTGAGGACAGGATGCCGTCCATAAATCAGATCGCTTTCTTCTTCGGGTGCGGCTGCTGCTGCTCGATCCTCGTCCTGAAAACGACCTCTGGGGATCTCCCGTTCGTGACGGTTGGGAATCGACTTCTTGGGCTTGAAGTTGTCTGTCGGGCGCGTGTCAATTGAGTCTGTGTTTTTGTGGCGGGAGGCGGGACGGATTTGCTGACGCTCCCGGCGCGTGTCAGTTGAGTCTGTGTCTTTGTGGCGGGAGGCAGGACGGATTTGCTGACGCTCTCGGCGCGTGTCAATTGAGTCTGTGTCTTTGTGGCGGGAGGCAGGACGGATTTGCTGACGCTCCCGGCGCTGGAGAATTGGCTTGACTTGTTCGTGCTTCCCGACGACTGGGCGCGAATCCCGATTGACATCCTCGTTATCGGAGAAGGAACGATCCTGGAGCGTCTGTTGCTCTACAATTCGCTTCCCAATCCGATTGTCCCCAAGACGCTTTGGGAAGGCACGCTTGGCTCGAATGGGCTTCCCTCGACTGGCGCTGGATCTGCTTGGAGGCTGAGGGCGGCGATGTTGATCGGCCATATTGTTAAGAATCTTTAACTTGTGGAAGTGGATTTAGCTCTAAGTAGCTCAGCAGCTGATTCAATCGCTGGGGATCTGTTAGGTAAAGATAGCCCATCAACGTCTCTAAGCTGCTAGCTTGTTGATAAATTTCGGGATCGAGGCGCTTGGGACGACCTGCCGCGGCGTTACGTCCCCGCCGCAAGATTTCTAATTCTGTGTTGGTAAGGTGGGGTTCGAGCGATCGCAATGCTTTTGCCTGACTTTCAGCTCTCACTTGCGCCACTACCATGTCATGATAAGCGTGGGATCGCTTCGGTGGCAGTAGATAAAAACTACGGATATAAAGTTCATACACGGCATCTCCTAGATAAGCTAAAGACGCCGGGGAAATCCGCTGAATTTGCGTGCGACGATCTGCGATCGCCCAGATCGAGTTCAACGATATTTTGGTTTCACCCAGTACGGGGTTAGTATTCAGCCAATCTGAACACTCTTCCTCCTGTGAACTCACATCTATGCCCTACCTCGCCCTCTAGTTGATCTTAATGCTTTTGCCTGAAAATCAGGGATGGGGTATGGGGAGTCGGGAGTCGGTAGGGGGTAATCGGTAATTACCTGTTCCCTTGTCTCCTACGCCTCTGCACCGCTGCTCTTTGTTTCCCCATCATTCCCGGTTCAGGACTTTTGAAAATGATTGGGGCGGGTTCTAAAGCCCCCGCCCCTCAAGCGCGAGTAGCCGAATCATCGCGGCATACGAAAAGCGCATCCGCGCCGCTACGCGATCGCGCCTCTGTATAGGTCAAGCAGGCTTGACATTCTCCAATGCCGCTTCGACTGAAGGCTGCAATGACAGAAACTGTTCTAAGCGAACCAGCTTGACAGTTTGAGTCACGCGGGCATTTGTAACAATTTGCAAACTACCCTCAAGACTTTGAGCCTTTTTCACCAGCTGCACTAGAGCGCCCAATCCAGAGCTATCAACAAAATCAATTTTGGAAAGATCCAGCACAACGTTGCTGGGTCCATCTTCAATACACTTGCTGATAACTTTCCGAAATGTGGGTTCGGAAAAAGCATCCAATAAGCCTGTGAGGCGGAATAGCTGATAATTGTCCCTAACTTCGCGAGTGCCTCTTAAGCTGACAGTTAGGGTTAGTGGCTCAGGAATAACACCCTCCTAGCTGGATTGTCCTTAGTCGAGGCTTTATTATAAAACACAATGCGCGGATATACGCATCTGTTGTAATTCGTCCTTAGTTATTCGCGACCGAGCAAGGATATTAAGACTTTCTACTTCATCCGGGACACCCCTCACCCCTCTTTCCCCCTCTCGCGCAAAGAGGGGGAAATCTACTCGCTAACGGGTCTTATCGAGGCAATGAGATCGCATCTAGGCGCTACGCTTATGCGATCTCATCTGCTCCACAAATTGCTCAAACAGATAGTCGGCATCGTGAGGGCCAGGGCTGGCTTCTGGGTGATACTGCACGGAAAAGAAAGGTAGAGATTTGTGACGCAACCCAGCCACGGTTCGGTCGTTCAGGTTTAGGTGGGTAATTTCTACTTCTGGATTTAAAGAATCTGCGTCAATGGCAAACCCGTGGTTTTGGCTGGTAATCTCCACTCGCTGCTTCTCAAAACCGGCGGGTTGATTTAAGCCCCGATGACCAAATTTGAGCTTGAAGGTGTCAGCCCCCAGCGAAAGACCGAGAATTTGGTGCCCCATGCAGATCCCAAACATCGGTTTCTGGCTTTCTAGCAATGCCCTGGTGGTTTCGATGCCTTCGGTGACAGCAGCGGGATCGCCGGGACCATTGGAAAGAAAAATTCCATCGGGGTTGTGCTTGAGAATTTCTTCGGGGGGTGTATTGGCGGGAACCACGACCACGCGGCAACCGTAACTCGCCAGACGCCGTAGGATGTTCCGTT
>NZ_JAMPJZ010000069.1:0-31083 GCF_039961835.1 Trichocoleus sp. ST-U1 | reverse complement strand
TTCGGGACGCTATCGCAATCGTAGAAAGCGGTTTGGCTTACGCTTCAACTTGATTGCGGGACTGTTGAACTACGAACTGGCACATACTCACTGATTCATGCAGGAGGTCTATTGATTCGGAAACCCTATGTCCTGCAAACACCTCAATGAAGTGACTCTGCAAAACCTAATCCATAAAGCCAACTATCCGGTGTTTCGCTGTGAAGAGTGCATGCGAATCAATGGTCGTTGGGTGCATCTTCGCATTTGTCAGACGTGCGGTAAGATGCTGTGCTGCGACTCGTCAGAACATCAGCATTCTCGTCGTCACTATGAGGAAACCGGACACACTGTAATCAGTTCAGCGGAGTTAGGAGAGCAATGGCTGTGGTGTTTTGTGGACGAGCAGCAGAAGAATTATTGAAGATGCGCTCCATTGGGGCATCTCCCCAACTTACAAGCAATTCTAAACGAAGGCGATCGCACAATCCTTCCAAACACTAAATCGAAGAAGAAGCGATCGCCTTAATGCTACGGGTTAGGATTTAGGGTAGGGCGTTCTGATTGAAGTATGGCAAAGCAGGAAAATCCCCTCACGGGAGAAGCACTCATTAAGGAAGTCTGTCGGCGGATTCGGGTTGCCCGTAGTTACTGGGATGCTCATAATAACGCTGCTTGTCGGGGAGAACGCGATCGCGCTTTAGCTCTTTACAACACGCTGACCAAAGAACAAAAAGACCAGATTCCGCAGCAGTTGCGGGTATGGCTTCGCTACCGCAGTGAAAAATACTTTGGCGCACACCGAACGCCACCCAAGTCGAAACGAAAGTCGAAGTAAGATTCGGGGGAAAGTGCGATCGCGCTTCGCACAACATAGCTATTCGCCGGCTCTTGTTATCGAGGCGTTTCTTTTGAAAACTACGAGTCGGTAAGCTAACCTACGAGGCGAGGAAAGATTGTACTGATATGGATATGTATTCAAGGTTTTAGCAATAGTGTCTTCAGGGAGAATAAAACTATTATGAATAACAATGTAAGAAATATTCATCAAGAAATTGCAAATGAAGAAATTGAAGGACTCGAAATATTAGAATCTGTAGGATGGGGTGAATATCCTCTTGACTCTGTTTTTGTACGTACAGAACAGCGAACAGTTGGCGATGTTGTAAAAAGAATTAAGGCTAATCGCTATATTCTCGATCCTGATTTTCAACGAGATTTTGTTTGGTCAACTAAGCAACAGTCTCGATTAATTGAATCTTGTCTGATGCGTATTCCACTGCCAGTTTTTTATGTGGCTGAAGCCGACGATGGACGTATCATTGTTGTTGATGGGTTACAGAGATTGACAACATTTGTCAGATACTTAAACAATGAATTCTTCTTAAGTAGATTAGGAGATGGTGGAGAAGAAACAGCCCAAGGAAATTTTCTTACAGGGAAGCGTTTTGAAGATCTACCTCTTAATTTACAAGAGCGAGTTGAAGATACTCAACTTACTCTCTATATCCTTGATGCTAAAGCTCCACAGAGAGCAAAACTCGATATTTTTGAGAGGGTGAACAGTGGCGAACCCCTTGCACGTCAACAAATGCGTAATTGCCTCTTTAATGGCCCTGCAACTCGGTGGCTTGCTGATGCGTCTGAGAGTAAAGAATTTTTTGATGCAACAGGTGGTAGCCTCAACAAGAGAACCATGCGCGATCGAGAAGCGATTAATCGTTTTTGTGCATTTCGATTGTTAGGAGTAGAACAGTATAAAGGGGATATGGATGATTTCCTGGCAAAGTCTTTAGGAAAAATGAATAGTTTTTCTCAAGACCAACTAGAAGAGCTAAATCGGGTATTTCAAAAATCAATGTGGGCTAATCATCTACTTTTTGGTAAACATGCATTCCGAAAATCCCTACTTTATCAAGATTCATCTGCATCTCGCTCAGTAATAAACATAGCATTGTTTGATGTTTGCTCAGTTTGGTTTGCAAAGTTAGATAAAGTGGTTATTGAGAAAAAAATGGAAGTGTTAATTAAGGCAATAAAAGAGTTGATAAATAATGCAGAATTCTCTCAAGCTATTACTATTTCGACAAATGGTCTTAGACAAGTAAAGCTCCGTTTTGAAATGATAAGCAATGCGATTAAAAAGGTAGTTTAATTATGTTGCAAAGGATAAAAATTAACAATTTTAAATGCTTTAATTCTCTATCTTTACCATTGGCACCATTGACCTTACTAACCGGATTTAATGCCGCAGGTAAGTCAACGGCTTTACAGAGTCTTTTGTTACTTGCTCAAGCGTTGCGCTCTAACAACCAGGCAGCGGAGTTGAACTTAAATGGTTCACTTGCTCGTTTGGGAACGCTGGGGGAGGTGTTAAATTCTGGAAGGGATAGCGTCATGTTTTCTGTTGAAGATGATATGGCTGAAATTACATGGAGTTTGCAGGCACAAGATCGAACAAAGGGAGGCTTCATGCAAATCCAAAACATTGAGATTAAAAGTATTGAGGGTACAAAAAGATATAACGATATTGAAACGCTGAATATGCTTTTGCCGTCTGAGGTCAATACTGAAGTGATGCAATTAGTTGAAAGATTACGTGAAATCATTTTTCTAAGTGCGGTCAGAATGGGAACTGCTGAAGTATTTCCTTCCCCTGAAGAAGTATCACTAGTCCATGCTAATGTTGGAGTGCAGGGTGAATTTGCCCCTTGGTGGTTTCAGCAGTTTCTTGATGAAGATATTGACGAATTACGTCGTCATTCATCTGACAAAGCAATAACTTTACGTCGTCAACTCAACGCTTGGGCTAGCGAACTTTTTCCAGGAGCACAAGCAAATGCACAGACCATAGAAAAAACCAGTTTAGTGCGTCTTGAACTACGAATAGGAGACCTTGGTGATTGGCGACGACCGTCAAATATTGGTTATGGACTGACCTATGCTTTTCCTGTAATTGTGGCAGGACTGCTTGCAAAGCCTAAGCAAATTTTGATCATCGATAGTCCAGAAGCACATCTTCATCCGTTAGGACAATCGCGGATAGGGTGTTTTTTATCTCAGATAGCTGCTGCTGGAGTACAGGTGATTATTGAAACTCATAGCGATCATGTACTCAACGGAGTTCGATTGGCCGTGCAAAACCAGAAAATTACGCCTGACAAAGTTGCAGTACACTTTTTTAGCCAACCTGAAGTTACATCAGCTAACTCGTCGCGTGTTGTTTCGCCATTAATCGATTCGCAGGGCAATCTCAGCGAATGGCCTAATGGTTTTTTTGATCAATCAGAAAAGGATTTAGCTCGACTTGCAGGATGGGAATGATGGAATGGCATATTAATGACTTGTCGCTAGGCGGGCAGTTTCCTGATCCACAGTCGTTTCGTGTGATATTAGAGGATTTACTCCAGCTAAGAATTAGGAATCCAACGCTTCGTGAAAAACTGTATTGTTCACGATTGCTTCATTCACGTCAGGTTACGTCAATTACCGATCTTCGCCAAACCGTTCTTGCAACAAAAGATAAAAATTTTACCAAATTAGTGCTTGATTGGATGACTAAGTCTGGGCCATTCTGGGATGACAACCGACAGTACAATCAAGATGATTATTTTGAATATCAGTCACAGGATGTTACTGATCAAGGATTAGGTGAAGCATCTCGCCGGAAACTTGCAGGTATTGCTGCTGGCGTATTTAGTTTCCAAGGTAGTTCCCTTCACCTTCAATTCACAACAAGCCCATTACCAGTTCAGCAAGGTCTTCCTGAAGAACCGATCAAGTTTATTGATATAGATAACTGTTGGACAATCGAAGAATTAGTTAAATTAATACAATCTTCTAAAACTTATCATTGCTGGCGAGATATTCATGTCGAAATTCAACATCAGTTTGAAGGTTTAATTATCTCGGATAGTGCTATGGGGTCATTACTGTGTACTCCTTTTAGTCAACAAGTAACAAAAAAGATTTTTCAACTACTTCATGTGCTTAACCAAGTTGTTAAGGAAAGTGACCCAAACGGTCAACTTTCAGAGACTGGCATGAATTTGTTAAAGGAACACTTTACAGGTGACAAAGCATGGTTCACTGATGAGTCTCCAACAAATAAGAATAATTTTAGACAGGAAATGACATTCTCCGACCCTGATGATATGAGCAATAAAATCTTTTGTCCTTGGCATGGAAAGATAAAAACGCCACAAATCCGTATACATTTTCAGTGGCCTCGTCCCGCTGGACAAAACAAGATCAAAGTTGTTTATATTGGACCTAAGATTACCAAAGGATAAACTTTATAGCTCTAAAGATGTTAGCTATAGGAACTGCCAAAAGTATTATCTGCGCTCGCTCAAATCCCTCGCAGAAATTACTTCCATCAGTCAGCTTTGATTTTTATGTTCCCAGAGTAACAACATAGCGATAGCGAAGCTAAGGGAAACAGAACCATTCATCTAGAGTCATTAGTTAGTAGTGAATCACTACTACTTTTGGCTTGAGTATGAAGAAAACAACTGCCTTGACAGTGACAGTCCTCGCGATCGCTACACTTGTGGGGACATCTGTGGCACATTCTGCTGGCTTCTTCGCTCAAGCACCAACCGCTTCCGTTGCTCAAGCTAAACCATCTTGGGAAAACTCCAAGCTAGTTCACAAGTTGCCCACTGTCGCAAACTATGCCAAGTTTAGCTCTAATGGACTTCTACTCGTCTGTAATGGTGAACAGGGTAAAGCCATTCAGTTGTGGGATGTAACGAAAGGGGAATTACTCTCATCTATCAAAGCCGACGATACCACTTCCTTTGGAGATCTTGCCATCAGCCCTGATAGACAGTTTGTTGCCAGCATCATCTACTCGCAAATTGATAAATCAATAGCAGTTGGTCTGTGGAATAGCAAAACCGGAGAACCGATCTGGAAAAAACCAATTTTTACCAATAGCGCAGAGTTTCGCGGCTCTAAGGATTCTGGGGAAAATTTCCCGGCTAGCATTATTTCCAGCTTGGAATTTAGCCCAAACGGACAATCTATTGCCAGTAGCGCCCGAAAATATTTTGGTTCCGAAAATCCGCAGATTCAGCTATGGGATGTAGCAACCGGCGAAAAGCGCTTTGTATTAAAGAGTAATATCAAATCTTTACGAGGGGTGCGTTTTAGCCCTGATAGCCAAGTGTTAGCCAGCCTCGGTTCCAATCAATCTATCCTCAAGGGAGGAACTTATCACTGGCAAGGCTTGATTCAACTTTGGAATCCTAACACAGGTCAACTCCTCCATACCCTAAAAGAAAAAGATCAGTTACTTCCCCAGAGCATGGCCTTTAGCCCGGATGGTCGAACGTTAACCAGCCTGTCAAAAGACGCGATATATGAAGCTCACCTCCGCACTTGGGACGTGAAAACGGGTGGAACTGTGCGTACTGTTTCGGCTTCGGTAGACAGAACGGATGACCAGTTATCACTCAGTCCTGATGCTAAAACCTACTTGGTTGCTGGTCAGGTAGCTGGTTCACGTATTATTAATGTCGAAATTCGCAAGGAATGGCCTCTTAGTGGTTTTGATGTGAGTAGTGGTGCTAGTACAGGATTATTTAGCCCAGATGGTCAGATGTTGGCTGTTCCAACGGTAGCAGGAATTCCGATTTGGCAAGCTGGTAATTAGTAATTGGTAATTGATAACTTACCAGGGAAGCACCTCCCCATTGGCGTGCCAAAAAGTGCCTGTATTCTCCAGCGTCAACTCATCAATCCGCGCCAACAAACCCTTTACAGACTCTTCCGGTGTAATGCCAGTAAAGTTCGTCATACGACTTTGAACTAACCCTGGATGCAGAATTGCCACTGCGATCGCACGCGGTTTGAGATCGAGAGATAGCGACTTGCCAGCCATCGATAACGCCACTTTAGACATCCGATAGCCATAGGAACTGCCAGAGGTATTGTCTGCAATTGAACCCATCCGACTTGTCATCAAGGCGATTTTGGAACCTGCTTTGAGCAGTGGCAATAGCGCATGAGTCACCCGTAAAGGTCCCAGCGCATTAACCTCAAACTGCTCTCGAATGCTCTCAAAATCCAAGTTTTCCAGCGTCACACGCTTGATAATTCCCGCATTGTTAATCAAAACATCAATCGTCGTGTCACCCAGGCGATCGCGTAAATCAGCAACCGATGCATCAGAGGTAATATCAATCCCCTCCTCAACCTGCACCCCTAGCTGCTTCAACTCCTCAGAAGCAGTGCGACAAATGGCAATGACATTACCCCGCGCTTGCAGTTGGCGGCAATATTCGTAACCAATTCCCCGATTAGCACCCGTAACCAGATAAGTTGCCATGCGAACTCCCATGTCTTGATTAGAGGGACATCCCTAGACACTCATAGCCTATCTGAAACTGTCGCTTACCATCGTGTTCCAGAATGTTGCCGGGTGCGATAATTACCCGAACAAAATCTCAAGTGGGAATCTGTAGAATTGACTGCTTTAGCGCTGATCCTCCGACCTTCAGGCGGGGAATGAGCTTAAAGTGTTTCAATTTTCTAGCATCGTCAGGTCGAGGATGGCTTGTAGCCCAGCATTCGGAAGTAGAGTCCTTTTTGGGATAGAAGTTCGTCATGAGTGCCTTCTTCAACGATCTCGCCCTCCTGCATCACAAAAATGCGATCGCAGTCTACGGCAGTTTCGAGTCGGTGCGTCACTAAGATAATTGTTCTTTTGCGACGCAGACGCTGGAGGGTTTCTATAACCCATTGCTCGTGCTTCAAATCTAGCGAACTCGTGGGTTCGTCGAGGATGAGTATCGGAGCCTTCGTCGCTAGCGCCCGCGCGATCGCTAACCGCTGCCGCTGTCCGCCGGAAAGGTTCTGACCGCCCTCGCTGAGCATCGTATCGTACCGCTCCGGCAAGGCTTCGATGAACTCAGCCGCCCCGGATTCCACCGCCGCCTCCCGAATCTCTTGCAAGGTCGCTTCCTCGCAGCCATAGGTAATATTCTCCGCGATCGTTCCGGGGAAAAGTGGGCTGCCTTGCGTAACCAGCGCCATGTGTTTGCGGACATCGGCAACCTTAAGGGTGCGGATATCGAAACCGTCGAGTTGAACGCTCCCCGATGTCGGGTCGTAGAAGCGCGGCAAGAGATTGAGCAACGTGCTTTTTCCCGTCCCGCTTGGGCCCAAAAACGCTACCATCTGACCCGGTTCGATAGTTGCATAGATCTCCCGTAACACGGGTCGCTCAGGGATGTATTCAAAGCTCACGTTGGAAAGGGTTAGGGTGCGGGGATGGACGGGAAACGATCGCGCATCAGGCTCGTCCTTGATGGTGGGTGGCTCGTCGATTACTGTAAACACGCGATCGCAGGAAGCTACGAATGTCTGGATCTTGGTCGTGAACCCCAACACCCAACCGATTGGGTCCCAGAACTGATTAAGGTACGCCAAGAATACGATCAGATCGCCGAGGGTCAGGCCGTTCGGCACCTGGCGCAAAAACTGGTCGCGATAGACCAGATACCCGCCGTAGCCGAAGATTACCCCGCTTCCCAGAGCGAAGACTACCTGAACCGCGAGCGGATACAGGTTTTCCTGCCAATGGAGCCGCATGGAGGCAGCGACGCTGCGATCGACCACCCGCGTGAAGCGCCGCGACTCCGTCGCTTCTCGACGGAAAGACTGGATGAGTCCGATCAACTCTATCGCTTGCTGCATCGTCGAGGTCATGACCGCATCGGTCTGCTTTGACTCAAACGCACGACGCCGAATCCTTCCCTCGAAGTACCAGTTTGCGACTAGCAGAAGCGGCGTGAACGAAAGTGCAAACACGGTGAGAAGGACATGGCGCGACAGCATAATCCAGATCATCGCCGTCAGCGTCACCGATGCAGCGGTAGAGCCGATCAGCGTATCGATTACCCCCCAAGGGCCGAGGCTATCGTAGCTCAACCGATAGATGGCATCGCCTTGCGATCGCGAACCGTGCCAGCCGAGACTAAGCGCCTGCATTTTGTCGTAGAGTTGGGTGCGAACCCGCAAGGTTCCGTTGTACTGGATGCGGTAGTTCAACATCTTACGGAGCATCATGACGCTATCGCTCAGTATCCTGATGAGCATCGCCACGAACGCCATTCCGAAAATTTGGTTCAGCTTGCCTTCACCAAACGGGGCAAGAAACAGCCGATGAATCCAGTTGGGTTTCGGGGTTGGAGAGAGAACCGTATCGACTAGAATCGCCATAGGCCAAGCGTTGAGAAGGTTGCAAAGCACCGATGCCCCAATCAGAAGCAAGAGCGTGACGATCAGCCAGATGTCCCTACGAAAGTAAGAAATAGACCGGAGGACGATCCGCACCAACCAATGTTGGTATATTGACCGTTTCACCATTTTTGGCGGATTTCCCCGGCTCTTCAAAGATGCTTTGAGTGGAAAAGTCATGGATGTGCTGGGTGACTTTAAGCAGAACAATGAACACCAATTGGACAATTTCAGAGAGTCGGGGGTCAGAAATCAACTTTGGTTTTTAACCCCTTGAAAGACGATTCAAAACTCCTGAAACTCTTGAAAAATTCTAGGTCAGGTAGGACGTAAGCGTAGGCGCGTTCATGCCGTAAGACCTGCCAGTTCAAAAAAGCATCAATCAGTTGGGTGAATCAACTGGGTGATGTGCGATCGCAAATTGCTTTGTTAAGGTCGGGCTGTTGTAGCTGTTATGACGGCAACATTTGCATATACAACTGCCGTCTTATTGGATTGTATCGGCGAGTCATAAAGTTTTTGTCCTACCTGAGCTATATACCTATCTATATGAAAAATCTCAAGCAATTGTCTTGGAAAAACGCGCTCGCTCTGGCTGTTATAGCAACAATTGCCACTGGCGCGATCGCTAAACTCCCGTCAACAGCCCAACCCTCAACCCAACCCAGTTCAACAACCGCTAACTCCAAAAGAGACTTTGAGCCAATCTACAATTTAAGCGGGCATAACAGCGATGTTACTTTTCTAACCTTCAATACGAATAGTCAAGTCCTGGTCAGCCATAGCCCTGGTACGGCAATCAAGCTGTGGAATCTCAAGACAGGTAAGCTGCTGCGTACCCTGAATGAAAAAGTATATGCCGCAGGTGTTGTTGCAATTACTCCCGATACCCAAACCTTGGTAACTGTTGACCGTAAGGCACAGGATAATGACAAAACGATTAAGGTGTGGGACCTGAAAACGAATAAACTTCTCCGCACCTTGAACGGTCATTCACAACCAGTCAATCACCTTGAAATCAGTGCCGATGGGCAAACTTTAGTCAGTGCTAGTAATGACAAGAAAGTGTTGGTGTGGAACCTCAAAACAGGCAAACGTCTACAGACTATCAATCCACAAGCAACCCCGATTCGGTCGATTGCCCTCAGTACAAACAGTCAGATACTTGCGACTGGCGGTGGAGAATATGTGGATCAAAATACCAGTAAGGACACTAGCATTCAGCTATGGGATATCAAGACGGGAAAACTGCTGGGGACTCTCGAAGGAAATACTAGCCCAATTAGTTCCATTGCGATCGCTCCCGATGGGCAGACGCTTGTCAGTGTTGCAGATTCCATCAAGATATGGAACCTGAGAACAAAGCAGCTTCTCCACACCTTACCCGGAGGTTCCGCTTCCATTTCAATTAGCCCTGATGGGCAGAAACTGGTTACGGCTGCTTGGGATCATTCAGTTAAATTGTGGAATTTGCGGACTGGAACGCTACTTAAAACACTGTTTGAGCCTTCTATTAACGACCAAAATCTTGGTCGCATATACACAACCAGCATTGCCTTTAGTCCGGATGGCAAAACGATTGCCATCGGTTCTGGGGGTGTTTTGTCCACTTTTGGAATCAGTGTTTTGCGGGGGTCTTTTTGAAGCGCCGATCGCCTTTTGATAAGTTACCGTCATCAGAGCAATTCATCAAAACGGTGTCTTTGTTTGTAAATGCAAAGGTTGTCCAGATTGCGGATGCACAAAGCGAAGTTCCCTGGCGTGCAGATGTAACCGACTGACAGTTGCACGACATCCGTAAAGGCGATCGCCTAATATCGTTACCCCAAGTCCTCGCGGATCGGCTGCGTGAACCCGTAGCTGATGGGTGCGTCCAGTTAGGGGGATAAACTCTATGCGAGTCCAATCGCCTTCCCTAGCGATAACTTGGAAGCGAGTCAAGCTAGGTTTACCGCGTTCATCGACTTTTTGATAGGGACGATTTTCCGGATCTCCCCATAAAGGGAGTGCGATCGCACCTTGCTCAATTGTCACCGAACCGGAAAGTAAGGCTTCGTAAACCTTGTAAACTTGCCGCCGCTGAAACTGCTGACTGAGTTGACGATGGGTTGAGCGATCGCGTGCCAGCAAGAGAATACCAGATGTTTCTTGATCCAGACGATGCACAGATGCGATCGCCATGCCATCCGGTAACAGATGACGCAAGCGACTGAGGACACTATCAAAGGTGTGGTGATAACGACCAGGTACTGATAGGAACCCTGCGGGTTTGTTCATCGCAATCAGCCATTCATCTTCATAAACAATGGGAACCTCTCCCCAAACCCCTCCCCTATTAGGGGAGGGGCTTTCGCCCTCTTCCACACCCCCTTTTTTAAGGGGGGGATCGAAGGGGGGGCTAGGTTCCCATCCCGATAGTAAAAACCCCATCAATGGCTGACAGCGTTCCGCACAAGCTCCATAAAATTCTCCTTGAATTTTGTCACCATCGGCTGAGGATGACCCCCACCAAAACTCTGCCATTGCCAGTGGTTTAAGCCTATGCGTTGCCGCATAGTGCAGTAGCTTGGGGGCGCAACAGTCTCCGGTTCCAGTAGGCATAGAACCTCCTAGCATTAATTGCTGCAACGATAAAGACTGCCCTGCAAAATTAGTCAGGCTGTATGCCGCGTGCATCTGAGTCTGCAATTCACGGGATAGTTCTTTACGCTGTTGTTTGAGTTCGCGCATCCGTGCTTGGGTTGCTTCAATCAGTTGCTTAAGTGGCTGTAACACTTCATTCTGCTGGCGTTTGAGCATTCGTCGCTCAATTCCATGCTGACGACTTTCTTCGTCAAGTTCTTCAAGGGCAATCGTTAGCGCTTCTCCAGTCAGCGTTTCGCAGAGTATCTGACGTTTTTGGTGTCGTTGCTGCTTGCACTCGCGATGGCGATCGCTCATTTCTTGCAACTGCTGTTCAAACTGGCGAGACAGGGTTTCGTACTGCTGCCATTCTGGAAGTTGGTTTAGAGTAATCAGTTCCTGCTTAATCGCCTCCAGTTGGGCTAAGGTGCGGGCTTCTTCTAAGGCAACTTCGGCTCGTCCCGGAATTGGCGGCACCCAGCCCTCGATCGTGCTATTACCATTCAAAAGACCAGAGAAAGCTTTGAGTACCTGTTGTTCGCCATGCGGTAGTTCAACCAGCAGGATTCCATACATCTTGCCTTCATCGGAATAACAGTCATTATTGGCAAGATGCTGCATTAACTCTCTAGCGATCGCTTCTGCTTCCTCGGTGCGGGGTAGTCTCAGTAGTTCACCAGTTTGAGGACAGCGCCCTTCATACCAATAGTTTTGAATATCTTTCGCAACCTCTGTAGATAGTTTCTTGCGGGTATCTATTTTCTCATGCACCTGTGATTACTCCAGCAACGCCTACAACAAAAAGACCCACAATAAGAATCTGCCATGCGGTTGGGAGTTTTTGCAGTTTAATGGCTTGATTGCAGATTAAAAAGTTGCATATTGCCTCTAAATCGGCTATTTAAAAGCAGTTTCTAAGTGACCGCTGCAACCTGGGCAGTATCACTTATTAAGTGTCCATCTTCCATGTGAACTATGCGATCGGCAATATCTAAAATGCGGTTGTCATGAGTGACCAGTAGAATGGTGCAACCTTGTTCTTTTGCCAGCGTTTGCATCAGGCTAACAACTTCACGACCGGATTTGCTATCGAGAGCAGCAGTCGGTTCGTCAGCAAGAATTAGTTTGGGATGGCTTACCAAGGCGCGGGCGATCGCTACCCGTTGCTTTTGTCCACCCGACAGATCGGCAGGATAGTAATTGATCCGATTTCCCAATCCTACCTGTTCTAGCATTTCGGCTGAGCGCTGGCGCATCTGGTGTGGAGAAATATCCCTGTGCAACTCTAAGCCCATCTTGACGTTCTGGAGTGCCGTTAAGCTACCGTGCAAGTTGTGCGCCTGAAAGATATAACCATTGTGCCGTCGCGCTTGTACCAGTGCTGTCGGATTTGCACCACAGAGTTCTTGTCCTAACACCTTGAGACTACCCGATTGGGCAGATCGCAGTCCACCAACTAAAGTAAGCAGTGTGGTTTTGCCGGAACCAGAAGGGCCGGTCATGATGATAATCTCGCCAGCATTGATTTCTAAACTGATGTCAAATAAAACTTGTTTGCGTAGTTGACCTTGACCAAAGTAGTGATCGAGGTTGTGAATAGAGATGACAGGTTGAAGAGACATAATAATATAAACCTAAAACATATCAGCCGGGTCAGCGGATTGCAATTTGCGGGTAGCGATCGCTCCAGAAAGGGTACACATCACCATCGTCAACATCAGCACGAAAATCCCTCGCGCCACAGTCATGTACAGAGGCAAATTCGTCGCATTACGAGTCAGGCGGTACAGTCCTGCGGAAATGGCAATACTAGGGATAAAGCCGATGATTGCTAAGATAACGGCTTCTTCAAACACCACCATAAGTAGGTAGCGATTGCGGTAGCCCATTGCCTTGAAAGTGGCGTATTCTCCCATGTGTGCGTTCACATCCGTTGAGAGAACTTGGTAGACAATAATGACGCCAACAATGAAGCCCATTGTCACGCCCAAGTTAAAAATAAATCCAATCGGTGTATTCTTTGCCCAGTAGCTTCTTTCAAACTCGATAAATTCCTGCCGAGTCAGAACCTGAACATCATTCGGCAAGTGTGCTTTCAAAGCTTGTACCGTTTGCACTGCATCGGTTCCGGGTTGCAGTTGCAGTAAGCCGACACTGACGCTGCTTGCCTGTCTGCGGGGAAACAACCGCAGAAAGTTTTGGTCGCTGGTAATCAGGTGTCCGTCTGCACCAAAGGAAGATCCGATGCGAATTTTGCCAGCAACGGTAATACTATGCCGCTCAATTTCTGTCTTCAGTGGCTGGTTTTGTTCGAGTTGCGCGATCGCTGCTTTGTAGTCTCCACGGCTACCGCTGTCAAACAAAACTGTGTTAGGCAGCTTAATCTGGTTTAATTGTTGGTTAATGTCTGGTTGCTCAAAGACTGAGCTGTTAGGGTCAAATCCCAACATCAGCATACTCGTTTCGCGCTGGGTGGTGGGATGCTTCCAGTTCACCATGTTGGCGTAGAGTGCTTCCGCAGACTGAACGCCTGGAATATCCATCGACTGGTACAAACGCCGTCGCGGGAAGGACGACATATTTGATAGATTGCGAGCTTGAGGGCTGAGCAGAACGACATCGGCGCGAACGCTATTGTGGACTAAAACGGCACTGTTGAATAGCGCACTCTGAAACCCCAACTGCATCAACATCAAGACATCTGCAAACACAACACCCGCACAAGCTACGACCAGTTTTCCTTTTTGATGACTCAGTTGTAGCCATCCTAAAGGTGTCCGGCGTTGGAGTTGTTGGAAGCTAATCATAGTTCAATGACCACCTTAACTTGCTGATTCGTGAGTCGGGCAGCCTTGCGAGTAGAATCTGCATCCAGACGGATTTTGACTTCTACAATGCGCCCATCAATATTGGCGGACGGATCGCTGTTCACAATATCTTGGCGCAGCACTTTGTAGCCAACCTGTTCGACAGTCCCGCTGAGTTCGCTGTCAATGGAGTCACTACTTACCCGCGCCGTTTGCCCTGGACGGATGTTCTTGATGTCACTCTGATAAACTTCTGCGATCGCAAACATCTGCTGAGTTCGCCCAATTTCGGCAATTCCGTCGTTGCTAATTAGTTCGCCGGGACGGGTGTAGATTTTGAGGATTTGACCATCTTGAGGCGATCGCACGGATGCCTGCTCTAAGTTTGCCTTGGCTTGCTCAACGGCTGCTAAGGCTTGCCGAACATCGGCGTGGGCTACCTGCACGTCTACTGGGCGCACCTCTGCAATTCGATCCAAGGTGGCGCGGGCTTCATTCAGTTGCTGTTGGCGAGAATTCCGAGTGCGATCGCGGGCGGCTTGCGCTTCTTGCAGTTGCTTTTGGGCAGTTGTCAGTGTCAGTCGCTTACTATCGCGTTGGGATGCCGAAACCGCTCCGTTCTGGTAAAGCAATGCGTAGCGCTGGTACTCCACCTGTGCATTTTGCACTTCCGCTTCCAGACGGGCAACGGTAGCGGCTTGCGCGTTCAAGTCCCCAACCCGTTCAGCTTCTAGTTGGGCTATCTGGGAGCGTTGCGCCTGGATTTCGCCCGTCTTCGCCCCTGCACGCACCTGATCCAGTTTGGCTTGGGCAACTCGCACCTGTTCTTGTGCCTGCATCACAGATGCCTGGAGGCGATCGCGACTGTTGAGTATCGCAATTGCTTGTCCTTTGCGAACGCGATCGCCTTCTTTGACTAACAGTTGATCTACTCGATTCCCCTCAGCAGATGTGGGTGCAGAAAGCGCGATCGCTTCACCCTCTGGCTCTAGTCGTCCCAACGCCGTCACGGTTTTGATTTGGGGCGTACTGATAACTGTGGATGGGGTCGTACTGGATTGCGGCATACGCCCTTGCGAAACGCTATATACCATCACTCCGCCTGTTGCCAAGGTTGCAGCGATCGCCAGCAGAGTCAGTGGTCGGGAAAGACGTTTCGAGGATGGATTACCTGCTGCCACTTCTTGCATCATCTGTCAGATTCCCCAAATCTAGGAAGCGACTAAACTAAACGGTTTAGTTTTTCTATAACTAAACTAAACGGTTTAGTATAATAACGTCAAGGGAGTCCTGAAAATTCTCTAGAACTCCTCAAAGCGAATGCCCCTAGAATGACTGTGACAATCAGATCGGGAATGAATGAGACAGACGAAGATGACGGAACCGAAGCAGGATGGGTTGGGAGAGAAAGCCGAACAGATATTGACAGGCGCAATGCAAGAGTTTTTGGTGCATGGCTATGCTGCCACGAGCATGGATCGGGTGGCGAAGGCGGCTGGCGTATCCAAAGCAACGGTTTACAGTTACTTTCAAGATAAAGAAGGATTGTTCACCGCCCTCATCCAACGGTTTGCTCACAAAAAGCTTTCCATCATCCAACGTTCCCTGCTGCCGGAAGGAGATGGTCGGGTCATGTTGCGGCAGCTATTAACGAAGGCATTGAATGAGATCATTTGTGATAGCCAAGAAATTGCCCTTTTGCGGCTAATTATTGGCGAGTCGGGGCGCTTTCCCAAACTGGCGCAAATCTTTGTTCGCACGCTAGTAAAACCTAGCGTTGAAACCTTGAGCCAGTATCTGGCATCGTATCCAAACTTAAAGATTGCCGACCCCGAAGCAACTGCACGCATTTTGATAGGTGCCTTAGTTCATTTCATGCTGGTACAGAAAGTGCTTCACAGTCAGGATATTCTGCCGATGGAGAGCGATCGCTTGATTGATAGCCTGATGTATCTCCTCCCAGAAGCCTAAGCTGGAGTTGCACGTTCTTGTCCCCACACCCCGAACAGTTGATGACATTCGGGGACTACCGAGTTAGTTGTGGGCAAATTTCTAGGTATGCGATCGCCACAAATTTACCAACTGGAAAACCGCTTCCAGGCGTTGCAATCTGCCTTAGCGATCGTTCAACCCGAAATTATAGCGCTTCGCTCTTATGTGAGGTACATTTTTAAAGCTCAAAAGCTTGATAATACTGAATTTTGCCGTACCTCACTCGTAGAAGAACCGCTATACTTTCACTACCACAACGATAGACCCTTGAATGGCATTCCTCTGATTCCATTTTCAACCTTGATTGATTGCACTAGGTTCCATGTAGACAAGTTCCCAAATATGGCTATCTAAATCTTGAAACCCATGTGCGTACATAAAACCGTGGTCTTGTGGTTCATTGTAAGTTGATCCACCAGCGGCGACTGCCTTGCGAACCATTTCATCGACTTTTTCTGGGCTATCAGAAGATAAGCAAACCAGCACTTCTGTGCTTTTGGTTGCATCACAAATTTCTTTCGGAGTAAATGTCTTAAATTTGTCGTGAGTTAATAGCATCACGAAGATGTCATCGCTGACAATCATGCAAGTCGCCGTTTCATCAGTAAATTGAGCGTTAAAACTGAAGCCAAGTTTCGTAAAAAACTCGACAGACTGATTCAGGTCTTGTACGGGCAGATTCACGAAAATTTTAGTAGCCATGTTTTCTCCTTTTGAGAGTTCATTGCATATATGGAAGTATCGGCAAGACGATACTAATGTTCCCCTTGAGTCGTTTCACAAAAGACCACCAGTTGACCGTCTCATGGGTGGTAAAAGAGACTTAAGCCGTCGCCAAGAACTCATCAAGGCAGTCAAAGCTGGAGTTCCACCCACCAATAACCCCCATCTCCTCATGCTTCCGCCGGTCTTCGGCAGACTCATGCACAATGCGGAGTGTGAGCTTGGTCTTGCCGTCCAAATCCTCGAAAAGCACCGTCATCACCATTCCTTTTGGCAGATCGGCGTTCACGACCTTTTCAAAGCCTTCATCAAATTCATCAGTGGTAACAATCCGTTCAAGAGGCACAACTTCGCGGAAGACACCTTTGCCTGGGTACTCTGTGCCGTCTGGGCCAATCATGACGTAGCGCGATTTACCGCCTGGACGCAGATCCAGCTCAGTCACCTTCGTTGTGAAGCCTTTCGGCCCCCACCACTGCGCTACGTGTTTCGGGTCAGTCCACGCCTTGAACACCAGTTCACGGGGTGCGTTGAAGACGCGGGTAATGACGATCTCGCGATCGCTTTGAGCATCAATGGAATCATTTTTATTGCCCATCTTGTTTCTCCTGGGTTTGTAACTCGTGCAGGTAATCATCCAGCCGATCAAGTCTCTCTTCCCAAAATTGGCGATATTGCTCGATCCAATCCAATGCGTCCTTGAGTGGCTCCGCTTTGATCTGGCAGGGTCGCCATTGAGCCTCCCGACCCCGCGCGATCAGTCCGGCACGCTCCAGCACCTTGAGATGCTTGGAGATGGCAGGAAGGCTCATCTCAAAGGGTTCTGCTAACTCCGTGACCGATGCCTCACCCTTGGCGAGGTGAGCTAGAATCGCCCGTCGCGTGGGATCGGCAAGGGCGGCAAAGGTGACGCTCAGTTGATCGGAAGACACTTATATTTAACTGTCCAGTTAATTAACCAATAGGTTAAATAAACTGTCCAAGAATGTCAAGTGCTGATTTAAGCGATCGCTTGAACTCTCACATTGCAGTAGGGTATCCCTTGAGAGTCTCTGCCACGCCGGGATAGAAGCAGGGCTGGATTTGCAAGATGCCCAAGCTCAACGCAACGGCGGCAGATAACTTTAGCAACACCACTAGCAATCTACATCCGTCCCCTGCCGTGAAGGGTTAGGCTGCCTAACATTAGAACCATTCATATATGCCTAGAGGAATGGCACTTAGTTAAGGGGTGTGGTCACACACCAGTCAGTAGACAACTGGAATGTTCTCTTCGTGGTGAGAAGAGTCAGTTCTGATTTGATGATGCTATGAATTGAGTAACTGGCTCAACCGTTAGACGGTGTCATTCCCAGGACTAATACGTGCCAGATGGTTTTCAAGTAAATCTACCCAACCATTTGAGCGATTCTGATAATGAATATCGAGTAGGCGAATGAGTTCGTATCTTTCCAAGGTAAGATAAGCTCCTCTCAGCAAGTTGTAGGCTCTTGATGAGTGTTCTTCTCCATACCAGTACCAGAGGGATCTCCCCTTAGCGAGAGCTGATATAGCTTCTCCCTGAGTATCAGGATTGAAATTCTCTGGTCTTATGACACTAAGACCTGTATCAGAAAACAAGCCTTCTGGTCTGTCTTCATCAATTAATAATGAACTTTTTGCTAAGAACTGTTCAAACTCAAAGCGAAACTGGAGAATATCTTCTATTTGTCTTAGATAGTCTGCTATTTCTTCAGAATCATCACTTTCTGAGAGCCATTCTTGGCAAGACGAGGTTTGTTCATCACATCTCGAAAGAATAGCATCGAAGAGACTCTTGTATACTACAATTTCATCCCCATCATTGTTGTAGTAGGACGCTACGCCACGGAACCCCCGTGTTGGTTCATCCAGCAGCATTCCCCAATGTTCACCATCACACTCACCAGTTAGGCAAGTAAAAAACTCAGGAACATCTCGATAGTATCGATAATGTAATAAGACATGAGCGATAAACTTGGCATCTAATAAATCATCAAATTCTAAAAGAAGTTCAAGTGGTCCGGCTGGGTAAAGCCCGATAACGCTCAATGCCATTGATTTGTTATCACTTTGTGTGCGACTAATCATGAACTCATGTACGCCAAAAAGCGCATCAGGAAATTCAACATCGTACAGCTCTTTTAGTTTCTGCTGATTCTGCTCTTTCGACCAACTCATAAGTGTTGAAACTATATTCCTTACAAGTAGTGCAGTCTAACTTACTATTGAGCCGCACATCACATTATGGGTTGTAATATGCTGCACCAAGGTGGTCTAACTCTATAGAGTTTCAACCCGTCTAGAAGACAATCTCTTCTGTTATGCCTACAATAGGCTACAGACGTATTTGCAAGTCCTTTCTTTGCCCTTCACCTCTATGATTTTTCCTCCCTGGTAAGCTTCTAGAACTCAATCCAACCCGCGATTCGCCTTACAACTAAGGCGGAGAGTCTGTTCGTGGATTCCCCCTCCTTTCGCCAACGCCCTTGAAGATGTTGCGCTGGTGTTCAAATTTTGAGGATGGGAGAATTTCACGATGTCATTGGATGGTAAAAACAAAACGACCAGGACTGTCATTTTGTTAACGATGATCTTCCTGGTGATTGAATTATTAGACGAACTGGTGGATGGAGTCCGGGGCGCTGCGTATCCGTTAGTTCGCAATGACCTACATCTTTCCTATGTGCAAGTGGGGCTGTTGCTGACGATACCCAACACGGTTAGCAGCCTGATAGAGCCAATTTTGGGAATCTGGGGAGATATTGGTCAACGACGACAATTGATTTTAGGGGGAGGCGTTGCTTTTGCGATCGCATTACTCCTCATCTCTCTTAGCTATAACTTTTCCTGGCTGTTAGCAGCCTTTGTGCTGTTTTATCCTGCATCCGGTGCCTTTGTCAGTCTTTCCCAGGCGACGCTGATGGACATGGAACCGACTCGCCACGAGCAAAACATGGCACGGTGGGGATTAGCGGGTTCGCTTGGCAATGTCCTGGGACCTTTGGCTTTAGCGGGTGCGATCGCATTCCATCAAAGTTGGCGGAGTGTGTTTTTACTATTGGCGGTATTGACGGGATTACTTGTCGGAATGTTGTGGCAGTATCCAATCGCAACTCCAACGGCATCCTCTGATATTGATCAACCCACGCACAGCTTCAAAGATGGCATCCGTTATGCTATCCAAAGCTTAAAACGAGGTAACGTGTTGCGTTGGTTAACGTTGTTGCAATTTTCCGATTTAATGCTGGATGTTTTGAGTGGCTTTTTAGCACTGTATTTCGTTGATGTCGTGGGTGTAAACAACACACAAGCGAGTTTCGCTCTCACAGCCTGGTTGGGGTTTGGCTTATTGGGAGATTTTCTCCTGATTCCCTTACTCGAACGAGTGCAAGGACTTGCTTATTTGAAGGTTAGCGCTATCCTTGTTTTGTGTCTTTATCCAGCTTTTTTGCTTGTACCCAATATCAATCTCAAGCTGGTCATTCTTTGCTTTCTGGGCCTCCTTAATTCCGGATGGTACTCTATTCTCCAGGGGCAATTGTACACAGCGATGCCGGGGCAGAGCGGAACCGTCATGACGCTCAACAACCTGGCAGGTTTTGTGGGGGGGTTAGCTCCGTTTGCACTGGGTTTGGTTGCTCAACAGTATGGTTTGCAGCCGACGATGTGGATATTACTTGCAGCACCCATTGCCTTACTAATTGCGCTTTTTTAAATCCTTTACCACTGGCAGGCGTTGCATCCATTTCGCACTCTTGCCACTGGTAAAGAATAGGATTGTACCAACGGGCGTGTATTTGCAATTTAGGGGATGTTCCCGTTACCCACAGCTCAACTGGTTAACACGATCGTTGATCGGGCGATCGCTATCCAAGAACTACAAGCTGCTCTCAAAATTATTGCCACCTTACAGCAGCAGTTTCACTAATAATTTTACAGTCAAAACTAGAGCTGATTGAGGGATTGATTCATCTAATCTAGTTTTAAAGACTAGATTACACAATCGGAAGCGTTACCACAAACTCTGTGCCTCGTCCCCATTCAGAATTGACTTCGAGCGTTCCTCCGTGCTTTTCAACAATAATTTGATGAGCAATCGTTAATCCTAAACCTGTTCCTTTTCCAACAGGTTTAGTCGTGAATAGATGGTCAAAAATGCGTTGCTTGATATCTTTCGTCATCCCCATGCCATTATCTGCAATTCGGACTGCAACCTGATGTTCATCTTTCATTTCGGTTTGAACAATAATATGGCTGGGATTTTCTTTAATCGCTTCATAGGTGTGACCCAAGTTCGCTTCTTCCACTGCGTCGATTGCATTTGCCAAAATATTCATAAATACCTGATTGAGTTGTCCTAAATAACACTCAACTTTAGGAATTTCACCATAATTTTTAATGATTTGAATTGCTGGACGATAATTCTGAGCTTTCAAACGATGTTGCAAAATCATCAAGGTACTCTCAAGTCCCTCATGGATGTCAACTGATACCTTGTAATCTACATCAGCACGGGAGAATGTTCTAAGGGATGTACTAATGTTGCGAATTCTATCGATTCCTGTATGCATAGATAAGAACATTTTTGGTAAATCTTCTAGAAGATATTCAAGATCAATCTCTTCCGCTTTTTGTTCAATTTCTATGCCAGGATTTGGAAACTTGGCTTGATAAAGACGTATATAATCAACCGCATCTTTAACAGCAAGACTCGCTTGCTCTAAATTGCCATAAATACAACCAACTGGATTATTAATCTCATGAGCAATGCCAGAAACTAACTGACCAATTGTAGACAGTTTTTCATTTTGAATTAATTGCAATTGTGTTTTTTTTAGTTCTTGTAACGTGCAGGTTAGTTCGGCTGTGCGTTTTTGAACAATTTCCTCAAGTTCTTGCTTTTGTTGTTCAAGTTCTAAGCTCAAACGGCGAATTTTTAAATGGGTTTGAATCCGAGCAAGTGCTTCTTCATGACGGAAGGGTTTTGTAATATAATCTACTGCTCCTAAATGTAATCCCTTCACTTTGTCTGTGGTATCTGTCAGCGCCGTCATAAAAATTACTGGAATGTTTTTTGTAGACGGATCAAGCTGCAATTTACGGCAGGTTTCAAACCCATCAATTCCTGGCATCTGGACATCTAGCAAAATCAAGTCTGGCGGATAGTTCTTAGCTTGCTCAATTCCACTAAAACCATCCATTTCTACCAAAACTTCATAGCCAGATGAACCCAAGGCGTTATATAATAATTCTAGATTAGTTGGATTATCATCAACCACCAAAACGATTTCGCGATCGGAATTAAATAACATTTTATAACTGCTCCTTTTTTGACTATTGGTTTATTCATGAAGATGAAATACGGGGCAATTAACCTACAGTTTCTAGAAGAAATTTGCGAATTTTGTGAATATTAAATTCTTTCACTAACAAACTTAATTTGTTGGCAAACGGCTGATAACTTTCATCTAGTTGGGCAAGTCGTTCCAGTTCTTGTTGGATGCCTTTGATTTGTCCTCGCTTGGCATATTCCAGTAGGCTCGACAGTTCAGATAGGGGTGGCACAGCGAGTTCGGTTGGGGTTGCGTTTGCGAAGGGCGTTGCGATCGCACGTTCAACAGGTTTTGCATCGGCATAGATCCAGTCCAGGTGCAGATGTTTTGCCAAGAGTCGATATAGTTCCTCGACTTGCACGGGTTTAGCCAGAAAATCGTTGCCGCCTGCTGCAAGGCTTTTACGGCGATCGGCATCATACACGCTTGCCGATGACACAAGGACTGGCAAATCTTTTAACGTTTCTGACTGGCGCAGCAGCGCGAGCAAATCCCAACCATTCAGGGTAGGCATGATTAGGTCAGTAATGATTAAATCTGGTTGAACTTGATGCGCCTTCTCCAACCCTTCCCGTCCGTTGCTGGCTTCAATGACGGTGAATCCCAACGGTTGCAGCAAGTTAACCATGACCGAGCGATTTTCCCATCGATCGTCCACAATCAAAATGCTTTTGCGATCGCCCGAATAACCAGAAATTCGCCCCCTGGAAATGTTGCTTACTATTGAGTTCGTCGAGAAAGCACACTCGATCTCAAACTCAAAGGTACTACCGACCTTCGGTAAGCTCTTAACGTAGATGTCCCCTCCCATGAGTTCGACAATTTTTTTGGCGATCGCAAGTCCCAATCCAGTCCCCTCCGCTTGTCGCTTGGTATCGCCAACCTGCTCAAAGGGGAGGAAAATTTGCTCTAGTTGTTCGGGTAACATCCCAATACCCGTGTCTTCAACCGCAAAGCGAAGCTTCGCGAACGCTGGTTGCTGCGGATTTTCAGTCACCTCCACTCGGAATGTCACGCTACCGGCGTCGGTGAATTTAATCGCATTGCCCAAGAGGTTCAGCAACACTTGCCGCAAGCGTTTCTCATCGGTAGCGATCGCTGTGGGCAAATTATCGGGTGGCTGATAAATGAACTGAATGCCTTTTTGCTCGGCGCGAATGCGGCAAATTTCCTCGACTCCTTGCAGGAAGCCAGGTAGATGTAAATCGCTCAAATGCAGTTCCATCTTACGCGCTTCGATTTTAGAGAGATCGAGTACGTCTTCGATCAGCGTTAGCAAATGAGAGCCGCAATTATAGATAATGTCGATGCCGTGTTGTTGCTGTTCGGTAAGATTGGGGGCAGCAGAAAGAACTTGAGCATACCCCAGAACACCGTTAAGGGGAGTGCGTAGTTCGTGGCTCATGTTGGCAAGAAATTCACTTTTCGCTTGGTTGGCAACTTCGGCAGAATTTTTCGCCTCATTGAGTTCAGTCGTCCGTTCTTCAACTCGTTGCTCTAATTCATCATTCGCTTGCCGAAGTTTTCTTTCTGCCTTGCGGTTTTCATTTGTCACCGCAGAGATGACAAATGTGGTGATAGCAATGACACAAATAAACGATTGCAGCAGGATCAGCGATTCGTTGGGAGTGGCTTGTTTGGCGAACGAGCCGAAGCCGCGAACGGTTCCAAAAACTGCGATCGCTGACACAATTAGCACGAGTAGCGTTGATACCCGCGCTTCAAACCGAAATGCCGCCCAAATCAGGGGGGGGATTACCATGTATTCGATTGGGTATCCTCCCGAAAAGGCAATATGATCGAGCGCGATTACCCAGACCAATACAAATACAAATTCGAGAATTTGTTGCTTGTCAAATTTTCTGAAACGTTCAGATTTTTGCAACCATGCTAGTAATAGAGGTGTGACAACCAAAATTCCCGTGGTGTCTGATGCCAACCAGGTTCGACACACTTCGGCAAATGCTGTCCAGGGCGCAATCCCACTGGTGCAAAGCGTGACGGCAGCCAAGAGGGAACTAATCAGGGGGGTGGGGATGGTCAGGATGATAAATTTAAAAACATCTTGCGATCGCTCTAAAAAATTGTGGCGTTTGATATAACGATTAATTAAAAAAGTCCCGCTGAATGGAGTAATCAGGTTGACAGCGGGAATAATTAGACTGATTAAAAGATTGTTTGGGAAAAAAAGAATATGACTAACAATGAAATCACTCACAAATAAAATCGGCCAGACGCGATAGCCTAGTAGCAGCATCGCTGCCAAAAAGACACCGAGTGAAGGCCAAAATACGGAGGCACCATTTACAAAGGTCGTGGATAATCCTACGTATCCTAAATAGAGGTGAACAATCGGAATTACCAGCGCTGCTGTCAAAAAAGTGCGATCGAGTTTAACTGGGAATTTCTGCGTTATCGACATCGGCTGCATTTCCTGTCTCCGCGCACAGACCATAAGAGCAGCAAACTTCTAGGAAGGCTGCTACCTTTATAGTTCCCAAATTAAATTTGAAGTTAACAGCGGGTGAGATCGAGTTGGTGCCCGTGCGATCGCAAATTAACTGGCGTTATGGTGACAAAGTATGTCCATCTGAATATTGACCCCTGCAAGGTCTAGGGCTAGTATATCCATAGTTTATTGTCTCAATCTCATGCTTCCACGGCAGCAATCTCTACACCACTCCACTAGCCGACTACTAGGGCTAGGGCTGCTGCTGCGCCTTGGGCGCAAATAATTTTTTACCACTTAAATCAAGTTTTTCCATTCCAAGCCTAAATCTCCTTGCCTACGCGGGCAAGTGCGGCATTGCCATTCATTCACCAATTTTTTTGGAGATTTTTATGCGACTTCATACAGCACTTGAGATGTTACTGCGACTGTTGATGGGTTGTCAGGATTGGTCTGCGTCGCAACCTGACAACTCCTTGTTTAACTCGATTGCGATCGCCACAGCATCTCACAAACACCAAAAATATAGGAAATATCGATCGTGTTGAAGCATCCCGGAACCAAATATCGTTCATTTGCCCCCATTAACTTACCAGACCGCACTTGGCCCTCGAAAACCATTACCCATCCTCCCATCTGGCTGAGTACCGATTTGCGCGATGGCAATCAGGCACTAATCGAGCCGATGCACGTTGAACGCAAGTTACGTCTGTTTAAGCTTTTAGTCGAAATTGGGTTTCAAGAAATCGAAGTTGCATTTCCCTCCGCTTCACAAACTGACTTTGATTTCGTCCGCCGCCTAATCGAGCAGCAATTAATACCCGATAACGTCACAATTCAGGTTTTAACCCCTGCCCGCGAACATCTAATTCGTCGTAGCTTTGAAGCATTGCAAGGTGCAAAACGAGCGATCGTGCATCTTTACAATGCCACCTCTCCAGTCTTCCGCCGCACCGTCTTTAATCTCGATCGCGCGGGTATTATCGAGATGGCAACATCCGCAGCGCAACTGATGAACGAACTTGCCGCAGCGCAACCGGAGACTGATTGGTATTTCCAATATTCGCCGGAAACATTCACGGCGACTGAACTGGATTTTGCTAAAGATATTTGCGATGCAGTTCTGGATGTTTGGCAACCCACACCGCAGCACAAAGCAATTATTAATTTGCCAGCAACCGTTGAAGTGGCAACGCCTAATGTATTCGCCGATCAAGTCGAGTGGATGCATCGTAACTTGGCGCGACGGGATAGCGTAATTTTGTGCGTCCATCCCCATAACGATCGCGGTTGTGGGGTTGCAGCCGCAGAACTAGCGCAGATGGCAGGTGCGGATCGAGTTGAAGGCTGTCTATTTGGCAATGGCGAACGCACTGGAAATGTGGATCTGGTGACGCTGGCGCTGAACCTCTACACCCAAGGCATCCATCCCGGTTTGGATTTTTCTGATATCAACATGGTGGCGAGAACGGTGGAAGATTGCACGCAATTGCCAATTCATCCCCGCCATCCGTATGTTGGGGATTTGGTATTTACTGCCTTTTCTGGTTCCCACCAAGATGCGATCAAGAAAGGCTTGGCGGTACAGAAATCGGATGCACTTTGGGAAGTTCCGTATCTACCACTCGATCCAACCGATGTGGGACGCAGCTACGAATCGGTGATTCGGGTGAATAGCCAATCTGGTAAGGGTGGCATTACCTTCTTGCTGGAACGGGATTACAGCCTGGTATTGCCTCGGAGGTTGCAAATCGAGTTTAGCCAAGTGGTGCAAAAGGCAATGGATGCTTCCGGGCAGGAAATGTCTGCAACGGATCTGTGGCAACTATTCGAGCAAGAGTATTTGCAAGCAGTATCGCCGTTCAAGTACCTCTCTCACCACTTGTCGGAAACAGACGGCGATGAACAAGCGATCGCAGTATCGCTAGACATGAACGGGAAACACATCGCTCTAACCGGAAAAGGCAACGGCCCTATTGATGCATTCCTAAAGGCGCTAAATCTTGGCATTCGCATCGATCGTTATGACGAACACTCACTCAGCCAGGGTAGCAATGCGTCTGCGATCGCTTATGTTGAGGTTGCTGGCGATCGCTTCCCAGGTTCTTTCTACGGCGTTGGCATCCATTCCAATATTGTCACGGCATCATTACTCGCTGTTCTGGGTTCGGTTAACCGTGCTTGGCAGCAATTTGATTCAGAAACTCAAACTCAGGTATTACAAGGCTTTGAATCGGTTTAAGCCTGATTCTTGAGTAAGAGCGATCGCCGATCCACTTCAATATCTGTCAGAAGGTGTATAGCAAAATTATGTCTTTAGCAACATGATGTAAGTGTGAGGAGTGAAAGTTATAGCGAAAAGCCCTTGGAGTCGAAACACGGAAAGACGCCCTTGGGCTTTTTAGCGTTTTTTGGCTAAAACTTGCCCCGCACGGCTACGAATTACACATCGTATTATCGAAAACTGGGTATAAAGTCCCGCCCCGATCGGGCGGCTTTTTGCATGATGCTGTATGCGATCGCAATGATACGATGAAGGCGACTGCCTCCGGCAGGCTACGCGATCGCACTCTACTCAGATATGTATCGAACCTTCATCCACGGCATTGCTCCACCTCCTGTACAATCTGAACCTGCGTGGTGGTTCGCCTTTGTCGGCAATAAGCTGCTGGTTCGACGGGAAGGAACACTCAGCACAATTCCTACCCTCATCAGTTTGGCAGAGATTGGCTTGGTGCCCGTGCGATCGCAATTTCTCGGCACCTTAGACGATAGACCTTGTTACTCGGCGGAACTGCCGAAAGATGCGGTAATAGTCGATGGCATGACTTTGCAAGGATTGCGCGAATTGTACGGCACCTTAGATGAAGACTTATATGCGCTCAGCAGTCGTGCGATTCAGATTATGGAATGGGATCGCACCCATCAGTATTGCGGACAGTGTGCGGCTCCCACAACCCAATTACCCAACGAACGTGCCAAGCGTTGTCCTAAGTGTGGGTTAGTCAATTATCCTCGCCTCTCGCCTGCGGTGATTGTACTTATTTCTTGTGGTGAAGAGATATTGTTAGCTCGCGCTTCTCGGTTTCCCGCAGGAATGTACGGTTTGATCGCTGGATTTGTGGAACCGGGAGAATCACTTGAAGAAACAATTGTGCGTGAAGTCCGGGAGGAAGTTGGGATAGCAGTCAAGGATATTTGCTATTTTGGTTCGCAACCTTGGCCTTTTCCAAACTCGCTAATGATTGGATTCACCGCTACTTATGCCAGTGGCGACATTATCATCGACCCGCAAGAATTGGAGGATGCTGCTTGGTTTAGGAAAGACAGTCTACCGCTGATTCCGCCTAAACTGAGCATTGCCCGAAAACTTCTCGACTGGTTTGTTTCTACTGATTAAGCAATTCGAGTCTGTAATAAAAGAAGCGATCGCTCTCACTGTTAATCCTCTACATCCAGAGTGTGCGATCGCTATTGGCAAAAATCAAGACATTGAAATAAGTTCAACAATAATATCTTCAGGTGCTTACTTCTCCTGACTCAAACTCAACCTTGTCATATATATCTGCAAGCGTTATTTGGAATGAAAGGGAATTTAGAGATACTATTTCATTGGCATCGTCATACTCAGTAAATGTCCAGCGTTTTTGCGCGGTTTTGAAGTATTGCTCAATGTGCATCGTGTATTGGTCAATTAAGAGATATTCTTGAAAACTGGGAATGGTACGATATGCGGTAAATTTTGCGTCTTTGTCATAGCTTCTTGTGGAGGCTGACAACACTTCAGCAATCATTAACGGGTTAGTAATGGTGTCTCGCCGTCCTTCTTGTAATTGCAATTCACCCTGAACTACCATGACATCTGGATAAGTATAGATACGTTTTTTAGGAATCCAGAGCCGTTGGTCTGTAAAGAAAACGTCATAGGGCTGGCGCTTGAGCGCAAAATTTAACGCAGCATAGAAGTTGCCAGCAATTTTGTTGTGATTAGGGGTTCCGCCAGTCATCAGGGCAATTTCACCATTGATATATTCATGCCGTTCTTCTGAGTTAACCTCAAACTCAAGATATTCTTCATCTGTGTAAACTTTTTTATCTTCAGCTTGCATAATCATTGTTGCTAGGTTCACAAATTACACTATTTGGATAGGTCTTTTGGCTAAGTCGGTAAATAAATTATGACAAACTGAATGTTTGGTTATTGCCCCAGTTTCAATCTTGAGCGATCGCTCTCACTGTTCATTCTCCACATCCAGAGTGTGCGATCGCTTGCTGAGGTAGTTGCTATTTTGATAGAGGAAAGCAAGGTTGGTTTTTTATGGAGTGGACAGCAATCTTATGTCTTTTTCCCTGGTTGCACTGAAAATTTTGGTTCCTGCGGTGGCAAAAACACTTCTAGATGCCGCTGGTATTGAGTCAACTTTGACCAAGAAAGTATTAGAGCAAGGGTTTGATGCTGCCGCCAATGGAATTCCTGATTGGGGAAATAGGCGTAAGTTGGAGCAAAAGATAGGGCAGATAGCAGGTGAACTCCAAACCCAGATACGTCCTCTGTTTGAGCAAGAAGCGAGGAATCTGGCAGCAAATAGTCGAGAGGCAGTTTTGCTGGGAGTTGCTGAAACTTTATTCAAGGGTGGTTTATCGCCTGATGCACTTGTAGGAATGAATTTGGATACACAGCAGCTTTATCAACATCTGCTGAAAGCAAATCCTAAAATAAGTCGAGATTTTTCTAGGGATGAGAAAGCTTTGTATGAGCAAGCCCTCTTAGTCGCAAGCCAAAGTTTGATTGAAGCTGCACCTAAATTAGAAGAGTTCTCACTCAGCTTTGCTGCCACAACTCTACAGCGGCTTGACGAGGTTTTGAATGATTTGAAAACTCAGCGGGAACAAGCGTTACAAGCCGCAGACGAGTTTGTGGAGCGTTATTGCAAAACGGTTATCAGTGAACTCGATCGCCTTGAGGTGTTTGGGCTGCCGCGCATGGACAAGTTGACGCATAAGCAGAGTCTTAGCATGGCATACATTACGCTATCTGTGAGTGGAGACGATGAACCAGACTGTTCCCCTGTGACGTTGATTGATGATGTGGGGGTGGGACGGGAAGCAGTAAATCGATCGCGCCGAGTTGATGAGGTGATTTGCAATTGTCGCAGGCTGGTGATCCGGGGAGGTGCGGGTGCGGGAAAAAGTACGTTGCTTCAGTGGCTTGCGGTACGTGCCGCCAGTCGAAATTTCCCTGAAAAGTTGCAACATTGGAATTACAAGATTCCTTTTTTCATTCGGCTGCGAAGTTTGGTTGACGGAGGGTTTCCCACACCGGAAGAGTTCCCTAAACTGATTGCTCGTAATTTTGCAGCAACCATGCCCCAAGGCTGGGCACATAAATATCTCGATCGCGGACACGCATTAGTTTTAATTGACGGTGTGGATGAGTTGCCCAGCCAGCAACGGCAAGCTTTTTTTGAAGCTCTCCAAGATTTGGTAAGAGATTTTTCTGATGCAACGTATATCGTGACCTCTCGTCCTTCTGGTCTAAAGAGTTTACAGGGTGAGGAATGGGAAGATTGGGAAGATTGGGTCAAGAATGAAAATTTTAAGAATCTTACGCTGGAACCGATGAGTTCCACAAATGTTGAAGAGTTTGTGAGTCGTTGGCATCGTGCGCTTAACAGTAACAGTTCATCTAACACTCAGCAAGACGATCCAATGCAAATTGCTGACAATTTGAAGCGTCAGTTGCGCCAGCGTGCGGAATTGAGGCGGCTGGCATCTACTCCGCTTCTGTGTGCGATGATTTGCGCGTTGCATCGCGAACGACGTGAAGCCCTTCCCAGTGCAAGGCTTCAGCTCTATCGAGAGTGTATTGATATGCTGTTGAACCGTCGGGATGAAGGACGTAAAATCCCCTTGGATGAAACTTACCCAACTGGGTTGAATGAAGACCAGAAGATGGCATTTATTCAAAGCCTTGCCTTCTGGTTTATGAAAAACAATCGCTCTGATATTGAAATAGACCGAGTGGATACTCATTTTGATCGCCGTTTGAAACTGATGAGTCTGCCTCAAGCCGTGACTGGAGAGCAGATCCGGTCTCTGTTTGTCGATCGATCGGGGCTGTTACGAGAACCCGTAATGGGACAAATTGATTTTGCTCATCGCACCTTCCAAGAGTATCTGGCAGCGAAGGCAGCAGTGGAAGACTATAGCCTTGATTTGCTTTTGCAGCGGGCGACGGATGACCAGTGGCGTGAAGCCATTATCGCGGCGGCGGGGTTGGGTCGTGCTACAGAGAAAGAGAAATTGCTTAAAGCATTAATTGAGAAAGGCAATACAGACCCAGACAAAAAACACTATCTGCATCTGCTAGCCGTTGCCTGCCTGGAAACTGTTGTAGAAGTCGATCCTACTATCCGTCAGGAGGTACTGGATAATGCAAAGGTACTGTTGCCGCCAAAAGATGAGGATGAGATTGCAATGGTTGCCAGAGCAGGGGATGCGATTGTTCCTTTGCTAGAGTACGAGCCGCAATTTTCTGCTGAAGAAGCCTGCAATTGTATTGCAGCACTGACCCGCATCGGGAGCAGTACCGCTATGCAAAAGCTAGTAGCTTATGCAGAGGCAAAGTTTGATCTACAGAAGGATGAATCTCGGCTCAGTCGCGTATTGGGAAGAGGTTGGGACTACTTTGACCGCGATGTCTACGTTCGTGATGTTCTATCACTTCTAAAAACATTGGATTTGAGCGAAACTCAGGTACAAGATATCACTGCTTTGACTGCGCTGAGTGAGTTACGAACATTGTCTTTGAGCGAAACTCAGGTACAAGATATCACTGCTTTGACTGCGCTGAGTGAGTTACGAACATTGTCTTTGAGCGAAACTCAGGTACAAGATATCACTGCTTTGA
>NZ_JAMPJZ010000068.1:0-31270 GCF_039961835.1 Trichocoleus sp. ST-U1 | reverse complement strand
TTGAATTTTGCGCCTTTCCAACTTTGCTCATGGCGATTTTATGACCTTGGGCGCGTATCTTACCTGGTTAGCGAATATCAGTGGGATAAATATTTGGCTGTCAATGATTCTAGGCGCGGGGGGAACGGTGGCGGCGATGCTACTGAGCGAACAGCTGCTCTGGAAACCAATGCGGGCACGCCGTGCCTCCCCTACCACCCTGATCATCATCTCGATTGGACTTGCCTTGTTTCTCCGCAATGGCATCATTTTCATTTGGGGAGGAGGCAACCAGCGCTACAATTTGCCAATTGCCTCCGCCCTCAACATCTTCGGAGTCAACGTGGCTTATTACCGGATCGTTGTCATGGTTTTAGCCGTCCTCGCAATGTTGGGGCTGCATTTCCTGTTGCAGAACACCAAAATCGGGAAGGCAATGAGAGCAGTTGCGGATGATATCGATCTGGCTCGCGTCTCAGGCATTAACGTTGAGCGCGTGGTGATTTGGACTTGGCTCATTACCGGCGTTTTTACGTCCCTGGGAGGAGCCATGTACGGGCTGATTACGGGCATACGCCCCAACATGGGCTGGTTTTTGATTTTGCCGATGTTTGCGTCGGTGATTCTCGGCGGGATTGGCAACCCCTACGGCGCGATCGCAGGTGCGTTGGTAATTGGTATCGCCCAAGAACTCAGCGTCCCCTTCCTGGGGTCTGAATACAAGCAGGGTGTTGCCCTCTTGATCATGGTCTTAATTCTGCTTGTCCGTCCCCAAGGCTTGTTCAAGGGCACCCTATAAAAGGATGAAGGATGAAGGATGAAGGATGAATCAACAGGCTATCCATCCTTCTCCCTTCCGCCTTCATCGTTGTCATTCGCCCTAACCTCAAAACTGTAGATTCAGTTTTCTTAGAGATGGATTACGGGTTGATGATGTGGAAATAAATCGCTGCAACCAGGAAGTTACCAGCTAAGAGGATCAGCGAAACGATAGTGCGGAAAGGATAGGGAGGCTTACTCGTTTGGGTAAGAGAACCTTTTGGTTTCTTGGCTTGTGCAGTCATAAGCATTTGCTCCTAATTTTGGACTTTATCAAGAAATACCAAAGAGCTGTCACAATTAGCACGGCTCGATAGAAATATTTTCATTTACCGCAGTCTTCCTGAAAGCAGCCTAGACCTTGATAGGCGCTTTCCCGATGCACGATCAATAGAAAAATTCTTTTTTCCTCCCCTGGCTTCTTGACTTTAAGCACTCTCTCCCGCGTGGTAGGAACTGCGGACGAGGGGACCGGAACGGACGTGAGCAAAGCCCATTTCCCGCGCGATCGCTCCCAGATGCTCGAATTCTTCTGGCGTCCAGTATTTTTGGACTGGCAGATGTTCTAGTGAAGGGCGCATATACTGACCGAGGGTAATGCGATCGCATCCAGCATCCCGCAAATCGGTCATCGCCTCAATCACTTCGGCTTCCGTTTCCCCATGTCCCAGCATCAAGCCGGATTTCGTGGCAATTGTGGAGTCAAGTTCTTTCACAATCCGGAGAACATCAAGCGATCGCTCATACTGTGCCCCCCGTCGCACCCGTCCTTGCAGACGCTCCACCGTCTCAATATTGTGGTTATAACAAACAGGTGACGCTGCAACCACCGTTGCGACTCGTTGCCGTTGTTTCTCCACCGCATCCTTACCCCCCCAGAAATCTGGCGTCAACACCTCAATCAGCGTTTCCGGGTTCATCTGTCTTATCGCTGCCATCGTCGCCGCAAACCAACTTGCCCCCCCATCCGGCAAATCATCTCTCGCCACCGAAGTCAGCACCACGTAGCGCAAAGAAAGCAACTGCACCGCCTGAGCCACCTTTTGCGGTTCTTCCGGATCTAATGGCATCGGTGCGTGCCCTTTCTCCACTTGACAAAAAGCACAGGCACGGGTGCAAGTTTGCCCCATCAGCAGAAACGTTGCTGTCTTTTGGGTATAACACTCTCCCCGGTTCGGACAGCGCCCCTCTTCGCAAATCGTGTGAATTTGCCGCTGCTTAATAATTCGCTGCACCGTCGAAATGTCGCTTGCTTTCCCGATGGAGCGTCGCAACCAAGGCGGTAGCGCCTCAATTTCTGACCTCCACGCTTGTACATCAGGCTGAATTTGTCGAGCATTCGTTTCGGTAGGCAAATTCATGTTTTTTTCTGGGCTACCAGCTCAATGAGCATCCGTATAATACAGAACTTACACAGCCAAACTCCTAAACTCAAGAGCTTACAACAATTTCCATAGCAACTCTCTATTGGATGCAGTACGGTTTAACCTCACCTCAGCCCCTCTCTGTTCACGGATTTGGGTTGAATATTCCCCCTCTCTGTTCGCGGATTTGGTTCAATATTCTCCCCTCTCCGTGAAGGTTGAGGCGCTGGGGGTGAGGTTCGGATCGAGTGAGAACCACTATCTCGCCTGCTTTCCTGCGCCTTTGTCTATATAGCCAGTACAGGATAGCCAGTACAGGCACAACCCAAAAAAGCCCCTACGTTGTCGGGCAATGCGTGAGTCCTATGATACAAATCTTAAATCATTCGACTCTAACTCTGATTCTGCTTCTGCCTTAGTTTTTTTCCCTTTCAGGTCAGACCGGATTAATCTAGAATTAGGCACGCTGCTAGCTTTTTGGCTTTATGTTTTTGTATGTCAAGACGATCGAAGAGTGAGGATATCAGGCAAGCCATTGTGTTGCTGTATACCACGCACTCATGAGAATCCCCATTACGGCGCTAGCGTTGGTTTACCGTAATCGGGTATAGAAATCATAGTTCTGTAGCGCAGACACACTTGTACTACACATTCCAAATTATCCTGATTGGTATGAACGCGAGGCAGTTTTCTGCTAGCCGCTCATCTTGCTGAAATTAGCGGCAAGGCAGCAGTCGGCTCAAATCAACTTTAGTTTTTCTTTAAATTACCCCTAAGGAGTCAGTCGTGGCAGGTCACAAAATTCTGGTGATTGATGACAGTCGAGTGATCAGAAATACAGTACGAGATATGTTACCACCGGGTAACTTTGAAATTTTAGAAGCAAAAGACGGTCTGGAAGGCATGAATCTGATCTACCAGTCACACCCGAACTTGATTATGTTAGATTTTCTCTTGCCCAAAATGAGCGGGTGGGAGGTGTTTCAGCAGATTCAAAGTAAGCCCGAACTTCAGTCAATTCCTCTCGTTTTAATGTCTGGTCGGAAAGAAGAGGTGACAGAGAAAATCTCAGAACCTTTTGAATATTTTGAATTCATACCCAAGCCCTTTGACCAGAAGCAACTGATTGCCGCTATCAAGACAGCGATGGCAAAAGCAAGAAACCGCCCGGTGGTAGTACCATCAGCACCGCAGCCAGCCGTCGCTAAGGATACAGTCCCACCAGATTCAGGGGTTGCGTCAGCAGACATTCAGCAGTTAAATGCCAAGATTGCCAAGATGCAAGCTGAGATTGACGCCTTGAAGAAACAGGTGGCTCCAATGGCAGCGATACCTAGTGAGGTTGATGGCTTGAAAAAACAGCTAGCTCAAATTGTGACATTCATTAAACAAAAGCTGAAGTAATCGCTAGCATTTATAGAATACACCTCAGCATTTAGATCCTGTCCCCATTCAATCTTCCAGCTCATCTGACTCGTAATCGGGGCGTTCTTACGGTTGAGTTCCTTGTTTCATGGAATGTCCTCAGTCACCACTCCTAGGAGTTAGTTATGCCAAGTAACAAGATCCTGGTTATCGATGACAGCAGCACCAGTCGGAGTCTAGTCCGCAAGCTATTGCCCCAGAGTAACTTTGAAGTTCTCGAAGCAAAAGACTCTCAAGAAGGACTGAATTTAATCCGAAAAGAACGCCCCAATTTAATCGTGCTGGATTTCCTGTCATCTCAGCCTAGTAGTTGGGAAGTCTTTCAACAAATTCAAGTCTCTCCGGAACTCCAAAAGATTCCTTTAGTGGTGACATCAGGACGTAAAGAAGAAGTTACACACAAAATTCCAGAACCGTTTGAGTATTTTGAATTTGTTGCCAAGCCGTTGGAGCAGAAGACGCTGATTCAGGCGATGAAATCAGCAATGGCTAAGGCGAAACTGCCTCGTCGGCAAGCGGCTGCGGCTGGTGCCCAAACAGCACCAGCCGCTAAAGGAACCCCAACGGCTCCCGACGTTCAGAAAGCGGGAGCAACTCAAAAAATCCTAATTGTTGATGATGCTAAAGTAATTCGGGCTTCATTGCCAGAAATGTTGCCTCCGGGCAACTTTCAAGTTTTAGAAGCAAAAGATGGGGAAGAGGGACTTAATCTCATCCGTCAAGAGCATCCGAATGTCATTATTTTGGATTGGATTCTGCCTCGCATGAGCGGTTGGGAGGTTTTTGGGCAACTTCAAGCTTCGCCCGAACTCCAGATGATTCCTTTAGTGGTCATCTCTGGGCGGAAAGCGGAAGTGATGGAGAAACTTTCAGAACCGTTTGAGTATTTTGAATTTTTAGAGAAGCCCTTCAATGAGAAGCACTTAAATCAGGCAATCCAGTCAGCGATCGCTAAAGCCAAATTGCCACGCCCACAAGCTGGAACACTTTCTGCTCAGACAACCGCAGTCGTTGCTGACTCTACAGATGCATCGGCTGAAATTAAGGCATTAAATGAAAAAATGGCGGCAATGCAGGCTGAAATTAAGGGATTGAAGGAACAAGTCGCTGAAATTCCGGCACTGAAAAAACAATTGGCTCAGATGATGGCTTTCGTTAAGCAAAAGTTGAGTTAGAAGCCCTATTTAAGTGACTAGAATACCCAGATTATCTACTGGCTGCTAATGACTCATTGCTAATCTCCCTCTTGTGTCATTTTGAGAGAATTCGATGAATTTACAGTATTACAGCCCATGAGAAATCAAGCTTTTACCCCAGTTTGTCAGAAGAGGGATCTAGCAATTCTAGGGTTCTACTTGCTTAATCCAACTCTCTGCGCCCTTCTAAGGCTCGTGCTAGTGTCACCTCATCGGCATACTCTAAATCACCGCCCATCGGTAAACCAAAAGCAATCCGCGTCACCTTGGTAAACGGCTTTAGTAATTGACCGACATACAGGGTTGTTGTCTCACCTTCCACACTGGGACTAATTGCCAAAATCACTTCTTTAATTTTTTGCTGGCTCACTCGCCGCACGAGCGGTTGAATATTTAGTTGGTCGGGGCCAATTCCATCCATCGGTGAAATGATGCCTCCCAAGACGTGATACTTGCCGCTATATTCGCGAGTTTTTTCCAGCGCAATCACATCACGGGAATCTTCCACCACACAGAGCGTGCTGTTGTCGCGGTTAGAGTTACGGCAAATATCGCAGACAGGTTCAGCCGAGAGGTGAAAGCACACCTGACATAAACCCACTTGCTTTTTCGCCTCAACTAAAGCTTGAGCCAGTGTTTCTACTTCTTCGGGCGATCGCTTAATAATATGCAGTGCCAGACGTTGTGCAGTTTTCGGGCCAACTCCTGGCAACCGTTGTAGTTGCTCGATGAGACGAGCTAAGGGACGTGTGTAAACCGTTGTCCTATCTCCAATCTGTATGCTTCCATATTTATCCTAAACCCCCGATAGATTGGATTGATACAATCTGGCTCTATCTGTGGTTCCCAATAAAAAAGCGCCCCCTTGTGGGAGGCGCTTTTGATGTAGAGACGCGATATATCTTGTCTCTAGCGATTAGCCATTGATGCTGGGAGCCATCAGAGCCACTGGGGTGGACTCACCTGCTGCCAAGTCGAGGGGGAAGTTGTGAGCGTTGCGCTCGTGCATCACTTCCATACCCAGGTTGGCGCGGTTGATCACGTCTGCCCAGGTGTTGATCACCCGACCTTGGCTGTCAATCACTGACTGGTTGAAGTTGAAACCATTCAGGTTGAATGCCATCGTGCTGATTCCCAAAGAGGTGAACCAGATGCCGACGACGGGCCATGCACCTAACAAGAAGTGCAAGGAACGGCTGTTGTTGAAGGAAGCGTATTGGAAGATTAACCGACCGAAGTAGCCGTGGGCTGCAACGATGTTGTAGGTTTCTTCTTCTTGTCCGAATTTGTAACCGTAGTTCTGAGATTCGGTTTCGGTGGTTTCACGCACTAAGGAGGAAGTCACCAAAGAACCGTGCATGGCGGAGAACAGGGCACCCCCGAAGACACCGGCTACACCGAGTTGGTGGAAGGGGTGCATCAGGATGTTGTGCTCGGCTTGGAACACGATCATGAAGTTGAAGGTTCCGGAGATCCCCAGGGGCATCCCGTCTGAGAATGAACCTTGTCCGATCGGGTAGATCAGGAACACGGCGGTTGCTGCTGCAACAGGTGCAGAGTAAGCGACGCAGATCCAAGGACGCATTCCGAGGCGGTAGGAGAGTTCCCACTCACGACCCATGTAGCAAAATACACCGATCAGGAAGTGGAAAATTACCAACTGGTAAGGACCACCGTTGTACAGCCACTCATCTAAGGAGGCGGCTTCCCAAATTGGGTAGAAGTGCAAGCCGATGGCGTTGCTGGAAGGAACTACGGCTCCGGAGATGATGTTGTTGCCGTACATCAAGGAACCAGCTACGGGTTCGCGGATGCCATCGATGTCCACGGGAGGAGCGGCGATGAAGGCGATGATGAAGCAGATGGTGGCAGACAGTAGGGTTGGGATCATCAGGACTCCGAACCAGCCTACATACAGGCGGTTGTCGGTTGATGTGACCCAATCACAGAACCGTTGCCATACGTTGGCGCTTTCGCGTCTTTGTAAGGTTGTGGTCATGTTTTTATGAGTGCTTTGAATTTTCTAGGTTCGGTATGAATGAGGCGAAGTTTGTCTCGCCTTGTATTTAATAATATTTACATTTATTCGTATTTGTCCAGTCTTTTTTTGTTCATAAATCCGAATCACTGTCATTTCATTTACTTATGAGTGGCTGAGAATGCGGTAGGGTTAGCGATCGCAAGCGAGACGTGTCAGCCAGGAGTAGTGGGCGATCGCTTAATGTAATGCCCTAAAAATCAAAGTAAATGTAGGGAAGACCGCCTTGGGGCGCAAATATCCAGACAATGTAGAAACACAATGGCACCAGCAGCAGCTTCAGAGGCCAATTAAGCTGTAACTTGAGACCCCGATGGACGGCATAGACGAGGAGCATCGACGCTGCTAGCAGCCAAAGCAGTAGACCTAACTGAGATGCATTCACACCCAGCGCCTCCCCGTAGACTTTTTCGGCAAACTGGGCATCAGCAGACTGACCCCAGAGGTGCTGAATCACCCAACTGGATTGTTTCAGATTCGGTAGGCGGAAGAAAATCCAGGATGTGAACACCATAAACTGGGTTAGCAACCACGCAAGCATTACACCCGGAAGGCTTTTCCACCAATTTCTAGCTTTTTCAGACTGGCGGGAGTGGGCTTCTGTGAGGCGGTGAGCCACTAAAGCAAGACCGTGATACGCACCCCAGACGACATAGCCCCAAGCCGCTCCATGCCAAATCCCAGCAATTAACATGATAATTAGCAAATTCAGGCAGGTACGGCGCAGCCCTTGGCGCGAACCCCCCAAGGGAAAATAGAGGTAGTTTCGCAACCAATCGCCTAGCGTAATATGCCAGCGCCGCCAAAAATCAGCAATGCTGGTACTGAAGTAAGGAAAATTAAAATTCTCCGGGAGATTGAAGCCTAAGAGGATGGCACTACCACGGGCGATATCTACGTACCCACTAAAATCCAGATAGAGTTGCAGTCCGTAGGCAGCGATCGCTAACCACAAATCGCCGCTGCTCGCTCGCTCTAAGTTACCAAAACACAAATCAACAAAAATTCCCAGCCGATCTGCCAAAAGCGCTTTTTTAACTGCACCGCAGGCAATCAGCCACAGTCCTTCTGTAATCTGATTAAGTGTTGGAAATTGCAGCGTTTTGAGCTGAGTTGAGAATTGATGATAACGAGTAATTGGCCCTGCAATTAGCTTGGGAAAAAATAACTTATAAGCTGCAAAATCGAGAAATCGCTCCGTCGCTGGGGCACCACGATATACATCAATTAAATAAGCAATGCACTCAAAAGAAAAGAAACTCAAACCTAAAGGCGCAATTAAGTGAGTGCTGACCCAACTGGCGCTATTTTCGGCAACGGGTAGCGATGTTCCGGTGAATTGTTCATAGAAGCCCGCCACCGAATTTAAGAAAAAAGGTACATATTTGAAGCTCACCAACAACAAGACATTCAGAACAATCCCCAACCATAAAAACTTTAGTCGCTGGCGATTCCAAAACGCTTGATCGAATTGCCAATCTTCATGGGGATCGGTCGCGTACATCCCTAATGCTGTATTTTCTCCAATTGCCTTACCTAAGCTGAAGTTCATCAAGGTGATGGCAATCAACAAAGGAATATAGGCGACTTGCGGCGAGGCTAAAATTTGCAGCCAATGCTCATTTACTAAAGTTGGTGCTTGCAGCGAGGTATAGAAAACCAGACTGACAACAAGCAACGTCCACATCTGCAAAGACTGTTTTTGGAACGACCAGTAAATTCCCAAAACGCTGAGCAGAAAAACTCCGTAGATAAGAGAGATAAAAGTCATTTTTGAAGACTGAGGAGTAAGGACTGAGGGCTGAGGACTGAGGGCTGAAGGCTGAGGACTGAGGGTAAATAAGAAGAATTGAACTGAGTAAAAGAATGAGAGAAGTTTATCTTGGATATTGGGCACTCATTTTACTCCTGATTGACTCAGTCCTCAGTCCGCACTTCGTGCCGCTTCGTTAATATGACTCAGTCCTATTTAGCAGGAAAATAAGGGTAAACAACAAGGATTGAACTGAGTAAAAGAATGAGAGAGATTCATCTTAGGTATTCGGTAATCATTCCACTCCTGACTCACTCAGCCCTCAGTCCGCACTTCGTGCCGCGCTAACATGATTCAATCCTATTTAGCAGGAAACTAAGGGTAAACAAGAAGAATTGAACTAAGTAAAAGAACGGGATAAATTCATCTTGGGTATTGGGCACTCATTCCACTCCTGGTTCACTCAGTCCTCAGTCCTCTTAACTCAGTCCTATTTAGCAGGCCAGGGAATCATGGGATCTTCGGCTAGCTGGTTAGAAACTTCATAAGCACCGTAGCGGTTGAGGTGGCTGGGGTCGGAAAAATAATCGTGTTGAGTGGGATAAAGCTGATTTAAGTCTCGGAAAATCAGCCCTTTTTGAATTGCTTGCGATCGCATATACCGCTGAAATTCTTGCTCATATTCTATGCGTACTGGATCTAAGTAATCCTGGGTCAAAGGCAGGTTTATAAAAACAATCGGAATTTGACGCGCTTGGGTAAATTGCAGCAGCGATTCTAGTGCTTGGGTTTGCTTGCCTTCCATCTTGAAAGCGTAGTAATCGCTGTCATAGTCGCCGCTGACTCTGGCATATTGCTTGTAGTAGGTGGCAGGATTGTAACGAACGGTGAGGGGAAGGAAGCCATCAAAATCGATGGCAAATTGGCTGGCTGTCAATGCTTGGGGAGTATCGGTAGCTCCCTCAGAAGTTGTTTTCGCTGGTTTTGCCCAAACAACATACAGATCCCGCAACCGCGTTTTCATTTGGTCGCGCTGGGGATAAGTTGCTGAGAACGTTCCTAGCGTTTCATTGAGCCAATTATTAACCATTTGATAGCTTTGCGTTAAGGAACCACTAGCTCCTTTATCCGCCGTCGCCGGAGTTTTAGCCGGTGGTGTCGCCGTCGTTCGGCTGGGACTTCCTGGGGTTGAATTCTGCTTGGGGAAAGTACCGGCAAGCAGATGTTGGTAGCCTTGCGAGTTAGCGATCGCATTATAGGTGGCATCTATCCGCCCGCTATTAAACGCTCTGGCACCATCCGCCCAAATAATCAGTTTTGGCAGTTGCTCTGGCGTCAAAACTTGGCGAACCATCAAATCTACTACTTGAGCCGTCGCACCGTTGATGCCAAAGTTAAACACCTGAACACCCGGATATCCCTGCGCTGCCAGTGCTTCTTCCAGCGCTTGAGGATCGACCCCCCGCATTGCCCTAGAACTGCCCACAATCCAAACATCCGGGGGAACTCCCCCTCTTTGTAACAGCATCTGTTGGTAGAGAGCCACTTTTTCGTCTAACAGGCGGTTATTAAAAGAGGGATTAGAACTTCGGGCGGCTGCCAAAATTGCTGCTGATGCGGCATTCCGCTGGGACTTTTCACCCTCGTTCCTTACGGTGATATCTCCTTGGCGAGTGAATCCTTCGGAATTGAAGACAGGAGCCTCTGAACCACGAGATTTTTGCAAAGACATCTGGGGCAAGGGAACTGACGTATCCTCGATCGGTTCTCGTGGGTCAAGGGTTGATTTGCCGCTGACCGCTGACGCTTGATTAATGGGTGGTTTTGACTTCAGGATCGCAGACAGAAACCAATCCGTTTGCACCGTGAGCAAGAATCCCAGCATCCCCCAGACCAAAGCCACGACGAAACCTTGGTAATAAGTGTAGGTGGAAGTGCTAAGTTTGCCTGAGGCGACGGGTGCCAGGTCTTTAATCTCCACCGTGGGAATAAACAATTGGGAAGCGCATAACCATTGCTGGATGGTTCGAGTCACTTTGAAAGAGACAGCGCTAGCGGCTGCTTTGAGGTCTTCCTTAGTGACATCAGAACGCAGAACGGGTTCGTTACTGCCAGAGAGGATATCTCCTAGATAAACATCGCTGGCAGCAAATTCTGGGGTTGCTTCCGGTACCAGTCGTTTGCGAGGGGTGAAATCAACGCCCATCTGCCACAAGGGGGTGGAGTGACCGGCGCGACGCCCATAAATTCGCACCCCTTTAATGCCAGGAATCGCCAACCCACGCAGGAATTTAGCAACAGGTGGCCCGACGGCAGATTGCTGCGGACTAGAGAGTGCCTCGCTCATGATGTGCAACAAATCTTGTTTGCGGCGCAGAGATAAACGAATGCCACCCGTTGTTAATCGCTCGTCTAGGTCGGGATTGAGTAAGCGTTGCAATAAAAACTGAATTGCGTTCAGATCGCCCCGTTGCGCCAATTCCAAAGTAGATTCTGCTAAAGCGGGATCTCTGGACGCAGGTAAATTCAGCCATTCAATCCAGATTGGCGTTTCTTGTTCCGGGACTGGTGTTACACCGTGAGTCTCAACGCCGTAAATGGTGGCGGCGTGAATGCCTTGCGTTGTCAGAAACTCTAAAACGGGAGAGATCGCACTCGTTGCGGTTTTTCGATCGGGGGCAGCGATCGCAATCTCAGCCGCATCGCTGGTTGCGGGTACGATGTCTCCGGCTGCTTTTAGCTGCTTGAAGAGCTTCTGGCTGCAAAATAAATGCAGCGTTGAATCTTTCAGAACTGCGGAGATTTGCATCTCCTGCGCGTTCAACACTTGATTGAGCAAGCGGGCAATCGCTTGGATATCTCCCCAACGCGCCCAATCCTTGAGCATTTCTTCTGGAGGGGTCAGATCCACCCGCAACCGCCAATCGGGAGCCGCTTCTCCTCGAACCTGGCTGCAAATCACAGCATCCCGAAACCCTTCCAGCTTCAAATTTCGTAACTGAGCCGCCACCGGCTCCGCCATCAGCGACTCATCGGTGCTGTAGTTAGAATCGCAAAGTACCCACAGACGACGGGAAACCGCTGGTGAAGCAGGGGACAATTCTTGATGCTGTCCGGCTCCCCGGCTTCCTGGCTCCCTCCCAAGCGTCTGAATCACGACCTTGACGCCGACTCCCATTGGGCTGAGCGTTTCGCTCAGATAACGCGCGATCGCTTCTGGTTGACCGGAGCGAGCGAGGCTGCGGTTGGAGACTCTCAGCCCGTCAGCATCGCTAGTTACTCCTCGCTCGGCAGTCATTTCCTGCCCATCCGTTGGCGTCGCAGCAGCTACGCCTGCGGCATCTGACGCCTGATGCAGTTCCAGCCGCTCTAGGTGAATTTGCTTGATCCAGTCTGGGCGCTGGATGCCCAGTTTCCGACCATAGAGAATCACCTGGTCAATGGGAGCGTCTTGCGGGGGGAACCCAGCTCCTCCTTCCTTCCCCTTCAGTGCCTCGACAAATCGGCTCACAACGGGTCCAGCAGGCGGACATTCGGAGCCTTCACAAAGAATATGCAGGTTATTCCCTCGTAAGCGAAATCGTAGGCGCACTTCCGGAAGACCGATAGCGCGGGAAACCCACTGGGCGAGGGAGGATTGACCCTCTAAATAGGCGATCGGATCGGCATCCAACATCACAAAGAAAGTACCCTGGACTTGCAACAGATGAAAAGACGATGAAGCATGAACGCTGTAGCCCGGAGGGCGCACCCTGCGATTGGAAGTCGCGCTTAAAGGTTGTCACAAAGGATGAAAAATTGGTTGAACACCAAAATTTCAGGATATACTTCACACTTCATACTTCATACTTAATACTTCATACTTAATACTTCAGCAAGCGTTAACCGCTCCGAACGTCCCCAAGCTTTGTACAATTGCTTCTAGATTCTCAGTAGTCTTACACAAGACTGCCATTGGTGGTACCGAATTATTGCCCTTGTGCCATAGCTATTTGCCGAACGCCCCGTGCTTAGGACAGTAGCGCTGAGGAGCGTGTTCCCTTCCTACTATGCCCTAGGAGGCTATCGCTGTATTATTCAGATGCATAAACTAGAAGGATAAGTGCCCCTTGTGCTGTTTAAATTCTGACCTCTTTTATTTGTTTGTCTAAAAAGAAATTAGTTTTCATCTAGACCTTCTCCCATGCAAACTCTTCCTAACAAAAAGCAACCGTCAACCGCCGAAAATGCAACGTCTGCAACGCCCGAAATTTGGTTGAGTTTAGCCACGGTGCCGATGCTACTCGGAGTTTTAGGCATCAAAGCAGTCAGCGAATTCCTATGCGCCATTGGACAAAATAGTGAGGAAGTATTTCGGGGCGATCGCTTGCCGGTTCTCCACGTACCCACCCCAGGAAACACATCACAGGAAGGGGAATATGAGGAAGAGTAGCGGAAAGTAGATAAAAATACGCTCGCCGACAAACTAGGACGCGATCGCGCTCATCCGAAGCGAGGCGTTAGCCTAGCGCTGAAAGAGTCAGTTCGCAACCCCTCCCTTTTTCTGGAAAAACCCAGTTGGTGTTCGCTGTAAACCACTTGCTGGGACTAGAAACCCTAAAATTAGGTGATTATTCTTCTTTAGAGAGAATAGACTCTATGAGTTCCCTACTGCAATCGACGGATCAGCAATTGACGGTAACATCTACTTCTGCTTTATTTTTACGTCATCGCCTCAAAGTGGTGGAGGACTTATGGGAGTCTGTTCTCCAGCAGGAATGCGGTCAGGAACTGGTCGATCTGCTTAATCAACTTCGATCGAGGTGTTCGCCAGAAGGACAGGCAACAGAATTGCCTGAGTCAGTACCTCAGCTGATCGAAAAGCTTGATCTCAATGCAGCGATTCGAGCCTCACGCGCCTTTGCTCTCTACTTCCAGCTCATTAACATCGTCGAGCAGCACTACGAACAGCGCGATCAGCAGCTTTCCCGACGTGCTACATACAATGCTCCTGCTGGTGAGGCAGCACCGCGTAAACTTCCTAGCCTGCAAGGAGATGGGGACTCCGCCATTGTGTTGTCGCCAGAGGACATGGAGGAAGAAAACCAAAACGGCGGACCGGGCGCGGATTTGCTTGAAAAGAGCTGGCACCACGATGGCACAGCTAAACGAAATGCCGGGACATTCCACGGGTTGTTTCCCCATTTACGCCAGATGAATGTGCCTCCGCAGCAAATCCAGCGGTTGATTGACAATCTGGACGTGCGGCTAGTTTTCACCGCTCACCCCACGGAAATTGTTCGCCATACGATTCGCGGCAAACAGCAGCGGATTGCTAAAATTCTGCAACAGCTAGACCAGGCAGAAGAAGAATTTAGAGCCTTAGGTTTGACGACTTCTTGGGAAGCAGAGGCTTGCATCGAACAATTAACCGAAGAAATTCGCCTCTGGTGGCGCACCGATGAACTGCATCAATTTAAACCAACCGTGTTGGATGAAGTGGATTACACCCTCCACTACTTCCAGGAAGTATTGTTTGATACGATTCCTCAGCTTCATCAACGCCTAAAACGCGCTTTAAAAGCTTCTTTTCCGGGACTAACTCCCCCTGTAAACAACTTCTGCCAGTTTGGTTCTTGGGTAGGGGCAGACCGGGATGGAAACCCCTCAGTCACCCCGAAAGTCACTTGGCAAACCGCTTGCTATCAGCGCGGTTTAGTGCTGGAGAAGTATATCCAATCGTTGCGGCAACTGACAAATCAGCTCAGCTTGTCGTTACACTGGAGCGATGTCTTGCCAGATTTGCTGGACTCCTTAGAGCAGGATCGGTCGCAAATGCCAGAAGTATACGAGCATCTGGCAATTCGATACCGGCAAGAGCCTTACCGCCTCAAGCTGGCATACATTCAGCAGCGTCTGCAAAATACCAGCGATCGCAACCGGCGGCTTTCGGATGGCGAAAACTTGCATCGGCAAATCTCAGATAGCCAGTCTCACGTCGTTTACCGCTCTGGAGAAGAATTTCTAGCAGAACTGCGGCTGATTCACCGGAACCTGATTGAGACGGGTTTATCATGCCGAGATCTGGAAAATTTAATTTGTCAGGTGGAAATCTATGGCTTCAACTTGGCGCATTTAGATATTCGCCAGGAAAGCACTCGCCATTCCGACACCTTCAACGAAATAACTCAATACCTGCAAATTCTGCCTAAGGCATACAACGAGCTATCGGAAGCCGAGCGAGCGCTGTGGCTGGCAACGGAACTGCAAACCAAGCGCCCGCTAATCCCAGCAGAATTGCCATTTTCTGAAAAAATTTGCGAAACCGTTGAAACCTTCCGAATGCTGCGGCAGCTCCAACTAGAGTTTGGTTCTCAAATCTGCCAAACCTACATCATTAGCATGAACCGGGAAGCCAGCGACGTTCTGGAAGTGCTGCTCCTGGCAAAAGAAGCGGGTCTGTATGACCCCTCCACAGGAAAGAGCAGCATCATGGTAGTGCCGCTGTTTGAAACGGTGGAAGACCTGAAGCGGGCACCCGCAGTCATGCAAGATTTGTTTGAACTGCCTTTGTATCGCGCTTGTCTTGCGGGAGGCTATGAAAACGTTAAAGATTCGCAAGCGTTAAAGGTTGAGGATTCAAACCAACCTGCCAACTTGGAATCTCCAACCTATAACCTGCAAGAGGTGATGCTGGGCTACTCAGACAGCAACAAGGATTCCGGCTTCTTGAGCAGTAACTGGGAAATCCATAAAGCTCAGAAAGTGCTACAAAAAATCGCCGAACAGTACGGCATCGCCTTACGGATTTTCCACGGGCGCGGCGGTTCGGTCGGTCGCGGCGGCGGTCCCGCCTACGAAGCGATCCTGGCTCAACCCGGTCATAGTATCAATGGGCGGATCAAAATTACCGAACAGGGGGAAGTGCTGGCTTCTAAATACTCGTTGCCAGAATTAGCTCTGTACAACCTGGAAGCGGTGACAACCGCTGTGATTCAAGCAAGCTTGCTGCGAACCGGGTTTGATGATATTGAGCCGTGGAACGAAATCATGGAAGAGTTGGCGACGCGATCGCGTGCCCACTATCGCGCCTTGATTTACGAGCAACCGGATTTAGTCGATTTCTTCCACCAAGTGACGCCCATCGAAGAAATCAGCCAATTGCAAATCAGCTCTCGTCCTGCCCGTCGCGGCGGTAAAAAGGATTTAGCGAGTCTGCGGGCAATTCCTTGGGTGTTTAGCTGGACGCAAACGCGCTTCCTGCTGCCGAGTTGGTACGGCGTCGGAACGGCATTGCAAGAGTTCTTGAACGAAGAACCCGAAGAAAATCTGAAGCTGCTGCGTTATTTCTACTTCAAGTGGCCTTTCTTCAAGATGGCAATTTCTAAAGCAGAAATGACGTTGTCGAAAGTCGATTTGCAGATTGCTCACCACTACGTGCGGGAGTTGTCCCACCCGGAAGATCGCGATCGCTTTGAAGCCTTGTTTGAGCAAATCAAGAGCGAGTTTCACCTCACTTGCGATTTAGTTCTGACGATTGCGGGTCACAAACGGCTGTTGGATGGCGATCCAGTCTTGCAAAGGTCTGTGCAGTTACGCAACGGTACGATTGTCCCTCTGGGCTTCTTGCAAGTCTCTCTGCTAAAACGCCTGCGTCAACATGGTAAGCAAGCTGCGTCTGGTGTCGTCCATTCTCGTTACAGTAAAGGCGAATTGCTACGCGGGGCGCTGTTAACGATTAACGGGATTGCTGCCGGGATGCGGAACACGGGTTGATGGTTGATGGCTAATCAGTCAGATCAAATCTGTTGAATTGTCCATAAAAGAACCCCACCCCCAGCCCCTCCCCGCTTGCGGGGAGGGGAGCCGGAGACGCAGGCTCTGGCGGGGTGGGGTTCCGGAAAATTGTGGGGATTAAACGGGATTTGATATCATTAACCATTCCAAATAATTAGCCATTAGCTGTTAGCCATGAATAAAAAACGTATGTTAATTTGTACTTTTATGGCGTTAGCATCGGGTTGTTTCGGTGCTTACATGGGGGTACAAATTAAGTTATTGGCTGATAACCAACGCTGCGAAAATATGACAAAAAATACCTTGGAATTCGCAGCATTCAAGACAGCGTGCCAAGCTTGGATGATGCCGGGAGCTTATATGCAAGGCAGCAGCAGCGGCTTGTGGGGAGGAATGGTTGTGGGGGCTTTTATTGCGGGTTTGGCAACTCATCACAAGCAGCCTGAGTGAATTGATATAAAGAGGAAGTTTAATAGCGGGTTGAGGATAAGGAAGCGCGCTTTATTCTTCCATCATCTTCTCTCGAATCCAACTCACAATATCGGCAACTAAATTCGGCTGACTGGGAGAGAATGTTTGGAGATTACAAGGCTGTTCGCTCACGACACAAATTCTCCTCGCGTTATTAAATTTGCTCAGAGATGTGAGGAAGGTTTGACTGAAGCCTTGGGGTGTTTCGCCGCTTGTAGCTTCGTAAAAAATTAGGAAGACTCCCTGACATTTTAGCTGACAATAAACTTTGAGAGCTTGCATCGTTTCCGGTTCCCCATTCTGACGTTCGGGACAGCCTTGCATTACCATCTCGGCGTAAATTTCCGAGGCGGGATTATCTGAGTTCTCGAATTTGCTGCTGTCAATGCAAATGGGTTGTACTTTGTCCCTCATATGGGAGTCGTTGTTGATGGCAGCGTGGAGAAGTTTAGGTATGTCAGATGGGTTGATATTTTGGTTTGTGGGAGTGGGATTGTCAGCGTCAATATCAGAGATATCTTGAGCATTGTCTGTTATTTCTTCCTCTGCACTTCTTAAAAAATAATGTATGTATTTAGAAGGTTTTGGTATTATTAAAAACTTACTGTCTAGAGGCTCTATTCGACTATGCAAAGCTTGATAAAAAGCTGGATATCTTATGCGATCAGTGCAATACCACAAAGTCGCATATTTACAACTGTAAGAATCATGAATATTTAAATATATATCCAAAAAAAGATCACAAAAATTTTCCTGGTATGGATCTTTCCATGCTTCATTTTCATATCCATATTCTGATGATAGCTCTAAGGTACCCTGTAAGTTTTTTACCATATTCAGATATTGCCCATTTACAAGAGTATTTTTCAGACTATTAGCTGCAACCTTACAAAACTCTTTACTATTTTTTAAAATGTTAGTCAAAACAGTGATTGCCTTTGAGTTACCAGCATCAATTCGTCCCAATGCTTTGGCAGCATGCCAGCGAATATACTCAGCATGACTGTTATATTCAGTTTGAGAATCCGTCCACTCTAAGAGCCGAGTTAGAGCATTGATAGCTTCTTCATTTTTCTCTCCTATATCCTCTAAGCAACTAGCAGCATGAGAGCGAATGTGGAGTTCATCTTTCTGCAATAACTTAATCAGCGTTTGAACTGCTTTCTCGCAACCAGGATCAACCATTCCCAATGCCCTAGCAATGTCACAACGATTCATTTCATCCGGTTCGGAGTCTAAAATTTCATGGCAAAAGTTAATTAATTCTTCGTTATTAGTTTTAATTCTAGGTAACATCCCAATAGCAGCAATACGAATCCATTCATGTTCAAGTTCATCCTTACGCAGTAGTTCAATCAAAACTTTGATAGCTTCTTGGTTATCAGGTGCAATTAAGAGCAAATTTTCAGCAGCCCAGAAACGTTGTGCCTCAATATCTGATAATTGCATAGATAAATATTTATTGTAATATTCCAAGTGCAGCATCTCACTCAGTGAGTGAATAATTTCTGAGTTACCAGGAGCAATTTTCTCTAAGCTCTGAGCAGCAAAGTTATTAAGATCAGGTTCTGGAGCTTCTAATATAAGATAAATCAAAATTTGGATAGCTTTCTGGTTGCCAGAATCGATTTGCCCTAAGCTTCTAGCGATAGTGCAACGTCTCCAATTATTAGACTCTGAATCTAAGAATTGGATTAAGGCTTCAATAGCCTTCTGGTTGGCAGTTCCGATTTGTTCCAATATTTCTGCTACTTCATGCTTGGTGTGTTCATAAAGGTCATCTTGAAATAACGCAACCAAGGTATTGATTGTTCTTATACGTTCAGTCTGCTGTAATGCAGCCTTAGCTCCTTTAGCAATTGGTTCTAGAAATGTCCGCCACTGCTTCTTTTGAAAATTGAAATAACCAAAGCTCCACTTAATAAGCTGTGTCACAATTTCATCAGCACGGCTATAGTCGATAAATTCTGCAATCCCATCTGAGGCTAGAAAATAGGCTCGATACCGATAAAATCCTCCACATCCATCATCAAACTCTAGCAACGCTTGGATAAACTCCTCTTTCTGCTCGCTTTCCACATCCTCTTGCCCCAGCCATAGCAAAATCACCTCTTTCCACTGCGGCTCAAAAATGCGGTAAATATTGCCTGGTAACGGTTGAGGATTGTCATTGTCATGAGTCAAGAAAAAGTGCCAATCGTCAATCGCCAGCGCTGCAAAATATTCCTGAAACGTCAGATGATAGAACGCATAGACAGGTTCATCGGTTTCCCCATCTCGGTACACCAGATTTAGCCAACCAATACGCTGCGCTAACTCAAACAGAGATTCCCCCATCACCTGATATGCCAGCGACTCCCTCAGCGGTGTCTGCTTCTCAATTGCCGCAACGGCTAACCTTCCCAACGCTGCATTCAACTCCTGCCGTTGCTGCCAGCTGATGGGAAACTCGTTTTTTTTCCACTCATAGAAATCCTCTCGAAATCGCTGGTAAAGCGTTGCCTTCGTCTTCGGCAACTCCCCTTGCTTCACCGCCCAGGTTTGACACAACAGCGCCAACCGCAAAGGATTTCTAATCAAATCCCGAATCCGTTCCTGCCCCGATTCCCCTAACTTCTCCCGTAACTGCTTCCCTAACTGGAGTTTCCCCGCCTTGGCAAACCACTCCTCAATAAACTTCCCCACCTGCGAATCGTCAAAATCCAGGGTGCGATAGACATCACAATTCGGCACTACCCGATCGTTCGCCTGCCAAACATTCAGCCGACAGGTTAACAGGGTTTGCGCCTGCGCCACCCAACCCCTCAGCTGATTTGCAATTCCTTGTAGAGACGAATTTGCCCCCGTGGATGTATCCCCCCGTATTTCATCCACCCCATCCAATAGCAACCACACCTGATGAGAATTAAACAGCTGCATCAACTCAGTTTCCATCTGGGCTGATACCGTCATTCCTTGAAGAGACAGCGCCTCCTTCAGCCAAACCTGGAGTAAATACTCTTCCAACGTTTTCCCATCCAAACTCCCCATCTGAATGCAAATCGGCAACCGGGAAACATTTTCTGAATCCTTGAGATGACGCGCAATTTGCTCTAACCACGTACTTTTCCCCGCCCCCGGTTCCCCAATAATCGCAATCGTCTTGCCTTCCCCCGCCTCAATCACCTCCCGGAGAAACGCATCCGCCTCAAACCGCTTCTCAATTTCCTTCTCATTCAGCTGATATTGCAACCGCCCCTCATCTGGGGATGGGCAAAACTCCTCACCCCTTCGAGGCTGAGTTGTCGGTTTCACCAAACCCAGCGGCACATAAATACCCACCTCATGCCCCAACCCCGTACCCGTCGCCTGTCGCCGGAATTGGTAACGCTTCAGCTGTTCCTCCAGCATTTTGTGGTAGATATCGCGCCAGCCAATCCGGGTTTCTGGGGTTGCATCTGGAGGATTCGACTCTTTCGGATCGATTAACTCTGCTAGTTCTAAATTTAGGGATTTAGCGATCGCGATCGCATTATCACAATCAACAGATTCTCCCGCAAAAAACCGCTTAACCGTCTTTTCACCCACTCCAGAGGCTTCAGCAATGTCCAAATACGTCCAAATCCTTTTTTTATAATTACGGTAAATATGTTTAGCAGCTTTAGCCTCTATGAGTTTCTGCTTTCCAGCCTCGTTTACCTGGACGCTGTTGCGATTGCGGATTTCAGCCATAATCAACGGATAAGGGCAGTTGCGGATATTAATAGCTTAAGCGGCGTCACGGTTTGATGAGGGTCAGAAAGGGTAACTTAATATCTGTCCCTATGAGTTCTGCGGTTTCTCCAGTCGATTCGCTTTCGTGGAATTGTACGGTTCAGTAATTCCACAAATGACTACCAACCTGTTCAAATATTTACTTATCGTTGAAAACCCAGAACTTCAAGCTTTACTCTTACTTGTTCTTATCCTGTCCTCAGACTCAGTTAATCTTAAGAAAGCCAGCGCTGTATCATTTCTTGTCCAAGCAGGATTGATTGATATAGGGGGCATTATTTCAGTTATGTCGGGAACATCCTTGCCATTAGTCATCCTTATGATGTTGGCTCAAGGCGTTTATTTGATTATCGATGCTTACCGCGCCGAAAAAAGTGGTCAGTAGACGAAGCGCGGGGCGAAGCATTCGCATTAATAATATTGGGTTACGTGGCATAGGCGATCGCGCTTTCTTCGCCCCTACCGCTAACCATCTGCAATATCGTTGAGTTGAATTGGAAAAGTGTATGAAAAAACGCCGATGGGTGTGGTTCTTTAGTTTGCTGTTTGCTTCCCTACTGGTTGTTACCAGTTGCAGCAACAATTTCGATGATGTCAAAAACCTTAAAGCGGGTGCTGGTAAGCAAGTTATTGTTTTAGGCGATAGCATCGCCTCTGGATATGGGGTGGACAAGACAGAAGCTTTTCCTAGTGTCCTGAGTCGTCAACTCGGTTTGCCAATACTGAATCGCGGTGTTAGCGGCGATACAACCGCAATGGGGTTGAGTCGCTTACAAAAAGATGCGATCGCGGCAGAACCTTGGCTGGTAATTGTTGAATTAGGCGGAAATGATTTTCTGCGAAAAATTCCCAAAACTGAGACAGAACAGAACTTGCAACAAATTGTCACTTCGATTCAACAACAAAAAGCAATTGTTGTGCTGCTAGGAATCAATCTCGGCTACATAGAAGATGAATATGACGAACTTTATCAGCGTGTTGCTAAAGATACACAAGCTTATTTAATTCCGCAGGTTTTAACTGGAATTGTCGATAATCCGAAAAATCGGCAGGAGGATATCATTCATCCAAATGCCGCCGGACACCAGCTTTTAGCCTCCCGCGTTGCTAAAAATTTACAGCCCTTATTAGCCCAAGCTACTTGGCCTCCAACCTTGTTGCAATATCGACGGAGTGCTAATCAAACATAGGAGCGATTTGCACTAAAACTGTTAAAAATTTCCCATAAATCGCTTTTTGTCAAGTCTCTTTGGTTGTAAAGGAATAAAATAGACATTAGCCTCTAGAGCTGACTTTCGCTGTTACGAATAAGAGGTAAAGATTTCGTAACAAGTCCTACAGAATTGGATCGTAGAAAGTCTGTATCCAATAAGAGTTTGCCCTTGTCTATTTCACTTGAGATTCTTTTATGACCTCCTCGATCCGCTTCCTCATGTGCGCTCCCGACCATTACGACGTGGATTATGTGATTAATCCCTGGATGGAGGGCAATATTCACAAATCCTCGCGCGATCGCGCCGTCGAGCAATGGCAAAAACTTCACTACGTCCTCAAAGATCACGCCATTGTCGATTTGGTTGCACCCCAACGCGGTGTGCCTGACATGGTGTTTACAGCCAATGCTGGGCTGGTGCTGGGAGATACCGTCGTCCTGAGCCGCTTCTTCCACAAAGAGCGGCAGGGTGAGGAGCCTTATTTCAAGCAATGGTTTGAGGAAAAAGGCTATAAGGTGCATGAACTGCCTAAAGACTTGCCGTTTGAAGGCGCGGGCGATGCGCTGCTGGATCGAGAGGGGCGCTGGTTGTGGGCGGGATACGGCTTCCGCTCAGAACTCGATTCTCACCCGTTGTTGGCAAAGTGGCTCGACATCGAAGTGCTATCGCTGCGACTGATGGATGAGCGGTTCTATCATCTCGATACCTGCTTCTGTCCCTTGAGTGGCGGCTATTTGCTCTACTATCCCCCCGCATTTGATTCTTACACCAACCGCTTGATTGAAATGCGAGTTGCTCCGGAGAAGCGGATTGCCATTGAGGAAGCGGATGCAGTGAACTTCGCCTGCAACGCTGTGAATATTGACCACGTTGTGGTGATGAATAAGGCGAGTGAGGCACTCAAAAAACGCCTTGCCGATGTTGGATTCCAAGTCATCGAAACGCCGCTGACAGAATTTTTGAAAGCTGGTGGCGCTGCTAAGTGCCTGACGCTGCGGGTGACGGAACCCGTCCGAGAAGAAGTCCATGCCAATGTCTCAGTGGAAAGCCGCACGATTCGTCTAGAAGGGCATTTGCTGGACTCCGGCTTAATCAACCGTGCTTTAGATTTAGTCGTAGAAAATGGGGGCAGCTTCCAGGTTCTCAACTTCAGTCTGGGAGAGCAACGGCAAAGTACCTCCTCTGCGGAGGTGAAAGTGTCGGCTCCTTCCCATGATGTGATGGAAGCGATTTTGTCGCAGCTTATCGATTTGGGTGCGGTGAATTTGCCCCAAGATGAGCGTGATGCCAAGCTGGAAGATGTCATCCAAGCTGGGGTGGCTCCAGATGATTTCTATGTGTCCACCATTTATCCCACAGAAGTCAGAATCAATGGGGAGTGGGTGCGAGTGCAAGAGCAACGCATGGATGGCGCGATCGCCATTACCCAAACTCCCAACGGACGGGTAGCACGGTGTAAACTGCTGCGGGATTTAGAACTTGGCGAACAGGTAGTCGTTGATGTCGTCGGTATCCGCACGGTTCGTAAAACCGAATCCCGCGAACAGCGCAACACCCAAGAGTTCAGCTTTATGTCTGCCGGAGTTTCCAGCGAACGCCGCGTGGAATTGGTGGTGGAACAAGTTGCCTGGGAACTTCGCAAAATCCGCGATGCTGGCGGTAAAGTAGTGGTGACAGCAGGGCCAGTAGTGATTCATACTGGCGGTGCCGAACACCTGACGCATCTAATTCGGCAAGGTTATGTGCAGGCGTTGCTGGGAGGAAATGCGATCGCTGTCCACGACATCGAGCAATCCATGCTCGGAACCTCGCTGGGTGTGGATATGAAACGCGGCGTCGCCGTTCGTGGGGGACACCGCCATCACCTGAAAGTAATTAACACGATTCGCCGTTATGGCAGTATTGCCAAAGCCGTTGAGAACGGTGCGATCAACAGCGGTGTCATGTATGAGTGCGTCCGCAATGGCGTTCCCTTCTGCCTTGCCGGTTCCATCCGCGATGATGGCCCCCTGCCAGATACTCAGATGGACTTAATTAAAGCTCAGGAAGAGTATTCCCAACTGCTGCAAGGGGCAGACATGATTTTGATGCTCTCTTCGATGCTGCACTCAATTGGGGTGGGAAATATGACCCCAGCCGGGGTGAAGATGGTCTGCGTAGATATTAACCCAGCCGTTGTCACCAAATTGAGCGATCGCGGTTCTGTCGAATCCGTCGGCGTCGTCACCGATGTCGGGTTATTCCTCAGTCTGTTAGTGCAACAGCTGGATAAGTTAACCAGTCCTTATCACATTGCTCAATCAGCTTAATTATTGTGTAAACACGATAGGGTGGGCAGTGCCCGCCCTATTTTTTTTTCCAATAGTGGCTCTGAAAGCGTGAAAATAGACAGCATTTTCTATCAACTATTCCAAGCTTTTCCCAGCATCTTCTTTGAATTGATTGGTCAACCTGCTTCAACGGGTAACACCTATCAATTCACTTCAGTTGAAGTTAAACAAACTGCTTTTCGTATCGATGGTTTATTTCTACCCTCTGACGATTCTGCCGACCAACCCATTTATTTTGTAGAAGTCCAATTTCAACGCGATCCAAGGTTCTATCAGCGCTTTTTTGGCGAAATATTTTTATACCTCTCTCAATATGAGCGACCGAATGATTGGCGCGGAGCAGTAATCTTTAAAAACAGAAGCCTAGATCCTGGCGTACAAGCGCAGTATCGAGAATTACTGACCAGTCCGCGAGTTAGGCGGATATATTTGGATGAATTAGGAGAAGCGGCAGATCGATCTCTTGGCGTGGGAGTGGTGAAATTAGTCGTAGAAACTAAAAAGAAAGCCACCGAGTTGGCAAGGCAGCTACTGAATAAAGCTAGTCAAGAAATTGCTGATGAAGCCATCAGGCGACAAGTTATAGAGTTGATTGAGACAATAGTTTTGTATAAGTTTCCACAAATGACTCGCCAGGAGATGGAAGCAATGTTTGGATTCAGTGAGTTAAAGCAAACTAGAGTTTATCAAGACGCCGTCGAGGAGGGTAAACTGGAAGCAAAATTAGAAGCAGTGTCTCGATTATTGACATTAGGGTTGACTGTGGAACAGGTCGCAGAGGCTTTAAGTTTGACAATTGAGCAAGTCAGACAAGCCGCAGAAGCGAAGACTTCCGATTAGGCACTTAATTAGTATTGCTGGGATGGGAATTCATTGCCCAAATCATTGCAAAAGGAATGCCCATACCCAGCCTACTGCCGACAAGAGTATTTACCGAGCGACTTTGAACCATTGGGTAACGCCTTCAGCGATCGCTGCCGCCATCTTCTGCTGCGCTTGCGGATTGACCACCCATTCAAATTCTTCCGGATTGCTCATAAAACCTAATTCCAGCAATACAGAGGGTGCAGAGGCAGGACGCGCGAGGGCTAAGTTATCCCAAAAAACGCCGTAGGAAGGACGCCCCGCCTGAGTCACGATGTAGTTATGCAGAAACATCGCTAAGCTGTGGGCTTGGGGATGATACCAAAAAGTCCCAAAACCCTGCGTATTCTGGGCATCTCCTTCATCGGGGAGGGAATTGTAGTGAATTGAAAGCGAAATTGCCGGTTTCACTGCGTCAATAATTGCCACCCGTTCTGGCAGCGACACCGCCTTATCAACCTCCCGCGTCAGGTACACTGTGGCACCCCGTGCAATCAGCTGAGTGGCGATCAGCTTGGACATGGTGAGCGTCACCTCTTTTTCGGGATAGCCGGTTGGCCCTCCTGCGCCACTGTCTTCACCGCCATGTCCGGGATCGAGAACAATTTTGATTCCAGATAAAGGCTTGTTGGAAGACTGAGAACGGAGAGGGGAGGGGCCAGAGGTGAGACGAGGGGGATGGCGCAGAGATAAAATCAGGCTCGTGCCTTCATATCTCACCGTATAACCCCATTGCTGGGCGGATTTGAGATTAAACGTATATTGAACGGTTTCTGGGGCGACCTGTTGCCAATCCAGGCGAGAAATGACGGGATCGGGGTCGAGGCGAATGATGTCCGTTTGCGCCGTCGTGTTATACAGCGTTAATGTCAACGTGCGATCGCCCTGCTGCACAACGAGCGGTACCGGCACTTGTAAGGGAAAAATGACTTCTGTGGCACCGGGAATCTTCCGAGCGCGAATACTGCGAATCAGCGATCGCGGTGGCACCGAACCTTTGACAATTTGAACTTCTTTACTGTTAATCCAACCGCCATAGTCCAAGCGCACCCATTCCCCGTCTCGACCTGTAATTGTAGCTCGCGTAGTTTTCGGCAGCGGCGTCAGGCGAGAATAATCTGTACTTGGCCCGGTTCGGGCGACCCCGGCATCAACAATTACCTCAGCCACTTCTAGCTGCGCCGGAGAGAGAATCTGAATCTTCGCCGGTCCCTCCTGACTCACAATCTGCCCATTTTTTTCTACTTTGAACTGGGGACGACCCAAATCCGCCGCCGCCGCCGCTGCCGCACAACCCAGGTAGTGTCCTGCCCCAGCGACAGCATAGGGCTGATTTTGTGCGGTTAAGGCAGCAGAATTCGCTGGTAGCTGTACAACCTGCTGCTGGTTAGTCAGCGGAATCGTTTGATTCGCCAAATTGACGGAAACATTGGCCTCAACAGGAGCAACCGCGCCGAAACACAGCAATTCACCCGGTAGTCTGGCGAGATCCTGCGATGGAGTCAGGGAATCTTTGGCAAATGCCAACCCCTTTGGTGGCTCAGGGTGGGCGGCAGCCCGCGTAACTTTAAGTTTGACGGCTTGACCTTGATAGCTCACCGTAAAGAGGTTCTCTCCCGGCTTTAACGGAAAACTGGGAGCAAAATGCCCCTGTTTGCTCCGCGCGATCGCTTTCCCATTCACCAACACTTTTCCTGGCGGTGGAGCTGTGCCAATTAAGAAAATTCGGTCAGCTGTGGTTTTATGGCTAGCAGGAGGATAGGAAACGTAAAGAGATTGTTTTGCCGATACTGGTGCTGCCATAACCACCCCTAATACAGCCAATCCCAGGATGTTTCTCATGTTAAATCCTAAGTTCCTTACATCAATTAGAGGATAAAATTAGTAAAAAAGTTTCTTTAATCTTGTAAAAGTTTTGTGGGGAGTCCATCGATACTCTTTTGATTCTTTTCGCACCAATAGTCAAAGATTCCTTGTTTCCCTTTTTTTTCACCCCATTCTCTGATAGTTTTTCTTTCTTCTTTCAGTTCATAAATGGGCACGCCATATCCGCATGAAGTTTGTACTGATTTTATCTCAAGTACCACGATCTGACGTTCTCCTAAGATTGGCGTAAACAAGGAATAAAATTTGTCCCAAGCTTCATGTCTTGGAAAAATTACTTTTCCCTGACCGTATAAACGAAGAATCAAAGGCTTTTCTGAAAAGCTGCAAAACATGATCGTCATCCGCCCATTTCCTGGTTCATGTAAATGAGCGGAGGCCTCGTTGCCACTCCCAGTTAAATCAAGGTAAGCCACTGTATTATTATCAATACAGCGGAAAGTATCTACTCCTTTAGGCGACAAATTAATCCGACCTTCTTTCGGTGCAGTCGCGGTAAAGAAGATTTTCTGCTCCTGAATAAAGTCTCGGAGATTCTGATTTAATTCATCGTAAACTTTAGCCATGTCTAGTGTCTTAGCCCACCGATTATCCAGTTAATAGTATTTTAATTATCAAGCAATTTACAGAGGTCGAAGCATTACCAGGTATCAATAGTTTAGAATCTAATTGGCAGGAAAACGAGTGGGATTGATGGCATTGAAAGGAACGAAGCTATCGATTTCGTCTAACTTCCGGTAAAGGCAAAGTGCTAATACCAGATGCTAGAAGCGAAGTCGGGAGGTACTCAGTCAAAGCCAAAAATAGTGTCACTCAGGGGTTAAACCGTACCAAAAGCGCGATCGCCCAAGCGTGGGAATTGTCCGTCGTCAGTCCTTTGAGGGGTTTGAAGGTCTATAAGCGATCGCAAAGCAACTGTTAGCCTTGTTATCGTTCCTATAGGATAGGTGATAAGGCAGCCAACAAAGCCACTCTGCCAAGGTTTTACAAACCAGCGATCACCGATCGCAGACTGCAAACAACAAGCAACGAACAACTCGTTAAGACTGTGGCACAATTAACGGGGTGGGTTGCCGACATGGCTCTTCTTTTAAGCATTTTATGACTAAGTTTGTCTTTGTCACCGGCGGCGTGGTTTCCAGTATCGGCAAGGGAATTGTAGCAGCAAGTTTAGGACGCTTGCTGAAGTCGCGTGACTATTCGGTTTCTATCCTGAAATTAGATCCGTATATTAACGTCGATCCGGGGACGATGAGTCCTTTTCAGCACGGAGAAGTGTTCGTAACGGCAGATGGTGCCGAGACGGATTTGGACTTGGGGCACTACGAACGCTTCACCGATACGTCCATGTCTCGGCTCAATAGCGTCACAACTGGCTCGATTTACCAAGCGGTACTCAATAAAGAGCGTCGTGGCGATTATATGGGGGGCACCGTGCAGGTAATTCCCCATATTACGAATGAAATCAAAGATCGCATCCAGCGAGTTGCCAAAAATACTAACCCGGATGTGGTGATTACGGAAATTGGCGGCACGGTGGGCGATATTGAATCCCTGCCATTTTTGGAAGCAATTCGTCAGTTCCGCAAAGATGTGGGGCGTCATAACGTGCTGTATATGCACGTAACCCTGATGCCGTGGATTCCCTCAGCAGGGGAGATGAAAACCAAGCCGACGCAGCATTCGGTGAAGGAATTGCGGTCGATCGGGATTCAACCGGATATTTTAGTTTGTAGATGCGATCGCCCTCTACACCCAGGACTCAAAGAAAAAATCTCAGAGTTCTGCGATGTTCCCGTCGAGTGCGTGATTACAGCCCAAGATGCCAAAAGTATCTACGAAGTGCCGCTGATTTTAGAACGGGAAGGACTAGCGCAGCAAACCCTAGAATTGCTGCAACTAGAGCAACGCCAACCCAACTTGAGCCAGTGGAAAATCTTAGTAGATCGCCTATATCATCCAACTCACCGGATAGAGATTGCCATCGTTGGTAAATATGTAAGGTTAACAGATGCCTATCTATCAGTGTTGGAAGCTTTGCGCCATGCAGCGATCGCCATGAATTGTGACCTTAACCTCCGTTGGGTTAGCTCGGAAAGCATCGAATCGGGCAGCGCCGAAACTTACCTGGCTGGAGTGAACGGCATTGTAGTACCTGGAGGGTTCGGCGTTCGGGGTGTCGATGGCAAAATTGCGGCGATTGAATACGCCCGTAAAAACCAGATCCCCTTCCTCGGTTTGTGCCTGGGAATGCAATGTTCGGTGATTGAATGGGCGCGACACGTCGCAGGATTAGAAGATGCCAATAGTGCTGAATTTGCCCCAAATGGATCGAATCCGGTGATCAACCTGTTGCCGGAACAGCAAGATGTGGTGGATTTGGGCGGCACGATGCGCTTGGGGCTATATGCTTGTCGTTTAGCGCCCAATACTCTAGCCTTCCGGCTCTATCAAGAAGAAGTGGTTTACGAACGGCATCGGCATCGGTATGAGTTTAATAATGCTTATCGCAACCTGTTTTTAGAAACTGGCTATGCGATCAGCGGTACCTCGCCGGATGGGCGATTAGTGGAAATTATTGAACTACCTAACCATCCTTTCTTTATTGCCACCCAATTCCACCCGGAGTTTAGCTCTCGACCCAGCAATCCCCACCCGATGTTCCAGGGATTGATTCAAGCAGCACTAGCCCAGCTTGACCCCGGACTCGCCCGTTCTGACTCCTCACAGCCTACCCAAGAAGATGCGACGCTCCAAGCAGCTGAGGTATCTTAACAGTTGCTGGCAATTACAGCAGGACGGAAAGCGATCGCTTCACGTCCTGCTTTCCACCAACCACTTGCGCGGGGGAGCGTTGTCAGTGCCAGAACTCACCTTAATGTGAGGAGGTCATGTGGCGTATTGGATTAAAGTGAGTTATGAGCGAAATGAATATGTAATCGATCTTGACCGCATCAGTGCCTTCGCTTGCACCCCGAACGGTAAGGTAACTTTTTGGTTGCCTGATAGTGCCATCCCAATTATTATCAACCGTCAAAGTAACCCGGATGGCTATCAGCAAGTAATGGACTATATTCAACAAGTTAGCTTCCATTCACTGGCAGCATCTTGGATCAAAGTTAGTTATGAACGGAATGAATATGTAGTCGATCTCAACCGTATCAGTAGCTTTTCCTATTCTTCTAACGGTAGGCTCACGTTCTGGTTGCCGAATAGTGCTATTCCCATCATTATCAACAAGCAGAATGACCCGGATTGCTATCAGAAAATTTTGGAATATATCAAACAGAAAACCGGGCACTCATTTTAACCAGTAGGGAGAACGACAAGTGCTGAGACTAACACTCCTCAATCCTCAACCCTCAGTCCCCAGCCCTCAACCCTCAACTTTCAGTCTTCAAAATTTGCCAAGCCAATTTTGCCGCCCCAACCATTCCAGCTTGGTTGCCTAACTCAGCTTTTAATAGGTGCAAACCCTCACGGGAACTCTTCAGCACCCGCCGCTCAATTTCTGCAAGTGCAGCCGGAAAGAAAAATTCTGCACTTGCACTAACGCCGCCGCCAATGACAATCGCTTCCGGCGTTAAAACATAGATAAGACTTGATAATCCAACACCGAGATCGCGTCCGTAGCTTTGCCAAAATTCTAATGCTTGGCGATCGCCTGTGCTTGCCAGCTTGCCCAGTTCCTCTGGTTCTAACCCTGTGCGGCGGCGAATGGCGGCTACTGAGGCATATTGCTCTAAAGAGCCTTGATTGCCGCTATTACAGGGCGGACCCTCTGGATTTAAGGTAATTAATCCTAGCTCAGCGGCGGCACCTTGATGACCCACAAACAGGTTCCCATCGAGGATAATCGCACCCCCCACACCTGTACCGAGTGTTAGCAGAATCAAATTCCGGTAATGGCGTCCAGCTCCTAACCAAGCTTCTCCCATCCCAGCACAGTTAGCATCATTAGCCAGAACTGTGGGTAAACCTGTTTTGGCTTCTAACCAATCTGCGAGGGGCACATCATGCCAACCTGTGAGGTTAATTGCTACTCTGGCAATTCTACCTGATGCATCCACTGGGCCTGGGGTGCCGATACCGAGCGCGATCGCGTGTCTTGCTGGATCGAGCTGCGCGATCGCTTCTATCATCGCATCCAAAACCGCTGTCGGTGTTGCCGGTTGCGGTGTCGCCACACTCAACGACTCCAAGCAAGTCCCATCCTCGCGGAACCTCCCCAGCTTAATTGCCGTTCCTCCCAGATCAATGCCAATTACTTCCCGATTCACCACAACCGTTCTTCTAATTTCCAAAAACTAATACCACTTATCTATATTCATGCCATTTGTCACTTTTCCCAACCTTTAGAGCTGATTTATAAAGTCCCAATTCCTTCTGTAGGGGCATTGCAAT